>CAXNNM010000020.1:0-9604 GCA_964203735.1 Gaiellales bacterium
TCGACGACGACTACTTCGGGCTCTTCCGGCAAGTCGAGCGGTTCGGTCTCTTCGCCGACGGACGCCGTCATATCACCCGTTGGGGTGTCGATCGTGGCCGATGGCGTACGACTGCGCTTGCCCTTGCGCTTCTTGCCCTCAAGGTCGATCCGCTCGCCGACAAGGCGCGGCGGCTCATGCACGTCACTGCGAGGATCGACCATCTTGATCATCTCTTCCTCGGTGATTGGCTTCGCGTCGAGCAGTACCGCATGCGCCTCGAGTCGACCAATGCGTTCGATCTTGATGCGCTGCTTCTCGCCGAGGTACGGACCGGCTCCAGCAACGACGACGCGGTAGCCACCCTCGAGCACGGCAACCGCATCGGCTGCCTGGTACATATGCGGCTCGGAGAGCGAAACCTCGAGCTCCTGCCCCGCCTCGACGGGAATCGCGTCCTCGAGCACCTCAGAGACCGTGCCCTCCTTCAGGAACGAACAGCGCTCGCGCGGCACACCATCGGTGGCAACGATCGAGAAGTGTTTACCCGTCGCCTTCTCAAGCTCTTCGAGACGCGTGCCGCCGGGGCCAATCATCCGGGCGGCGACGGAGGGGTCAACCTCGATTAGGAAGGCCTCAGAGGCCGATTGCACCGCATGGCGGCGCATCATGCGCAGATTGTCGAGGGCAAGCGTCTCGTCGCTGAGGACGCGACCCTCGCCCGCACAGGTGGCGCATTCGCTCGTCATGATTTCGCGCACGCCGTCGGTCACGTTCTGGCGTGTCATCTCGACGAGGCCCAACGGGCTGATCGAGACGAGGTAGACCTTCGAGCGATCCTTGGCGAGCTCTTCCTTGAGTGCCGTAATAACGGCATCGCGGTTCGTCTTCGACTCCATGTCGACGAAGTCGATCACGATGATGCCGCCGAGATCGCGCAACCGCAGCTGACGAACGACCTCGCGGGCCGCCTCGAGGTTGTTGTGCACGATCGTGTCTTCGAGTCGTCCCTTGCCGACAAAGCGGCCGGTGTTGACGTCGACGATCGTGAAGGCCTCTGCGTAATCGAACAAGAGGTAGCCGCCCGAGGGAAGATCGACGCGACGCTTGAGCGTGCTCTCGATCGCCTCGTCGACGCCGTAGCGCCGCAGCAATTCGGTCTGGGCCGTGTGGCGATGAACGCGCGTAACGAGCTCGGGGCTACGCTCCTGCACGTACGAGACGATGCGATCGTAGGTCGCCTCGTCGTCGACGATCAACTCGTCGACATCCTGGCGAAAATCGTCACGCACGAGACTCAACGCAATATCGACTTCGGTATGAATGGCCGACGGCGCCACAGCGGTCTTGCAGCGCTCGATCACAGCCTCCCATTGATCTTCGAGCAAGGCGAGGTCACGCTCCAACTCGACGAGTTCTGCACCACGCGCAGCCGTGCGCACGATCAGACCGCCACCAAGACGCGGTGTCAGCTGCTTGACGAGCTCGCGCAGACGATCGCGCTCGCCGTCGGGAAGGCGCTTCGAGACACCGCCACCCTCGCCGTCCGGCACGTAGACCAGGAACCGGCCCGCCAACGACACGTCCATCGTGACGCGGGCGCCCTTGGTCTTCATCGGGTCCTTCGTCACCTGCACGAGCAGCGACTGGCCACCCTTGACGAGGTCTTGGATCCGCTTCGAGCGACGCGCGCGCTGATCGAGTCCATCAATACGGATCTCGGCGACGTGTAAGAACGCGTTCTTATCCATGCCGGCATCGACGAAAGCCGCCTCCATGCCGGGTAACACGGTGTCGACCTTGGCGAGGTAGATGTTGCCGAGCAGGGATCGGCGCTCATCGCGCTCAATGTACGTCTCGACGACTCGGTCATCTTCAATCAGGGCTGCCTTTGTCTCATACGCATCGGCAGATATCAGGATCTTCTTCATGTGGTCTCCGTGGCCCCCACTCGCACCGAATTCGGCGCGGCGTGGACCGCTAGTCGGGTGGTGCCAGCCACAGCGAATGCGTCGGGCGCGCAGCTCGCAAGCGCGCACCCAACCTCACTGGGCTTGGCAGAGCCATCGTCATCGATGGCGATCTGAACGATCATCGCGTCGCCATCGAGCTGGAACTCGGGTGCGTAGCGGCGAACATCAACAGCGCGGTGCTGCATGGAGCTACCCCGCGCTATCAGTAACTCCGAGGCCGCACGATCGGCGGCAACGGCCTGGGCGAGCGTTTCACCCGGTGCATCGAACACGATGCGGCAGGTCGCACCCATGACGGCGGTCGTAGGACCGGCGAGACGGGCTTCGAGCGGGACGACTCCACGCGGACAAATCGCGGCGAGTCGGACAACGAGGTCGTCGAGGTCGTGGCTGTCACCCACGAGCTCGACCGTGCAGCGCTCATCCTCCGACGCGGCACCCTCCATGCGCGCAGGCGCAAGGCTGATGACAGGTCGGGGTCGCATGCCGTTTGAGAGCGCTACCTGATACCCCGCTCGCCGCAACGCGGCCAGCAGAAGTGCAACCAGCTCGAGCTGGCTGAGGTACCGCGCACGGTCCCGGATGGCGAGGCGAAGCTCGATCCTCACGGCATGCACTGCAGGATGCGTGGCATTAGGCCGCCACCAACCGGTTCCGAACGGGGCCGACATGGGTGCTGTAATCGCTACAGCCATCCCTTCGGCAATCCCCGGTCGGCCGTTCGGCGCGACGCTGCCACCACTCATCCAGCAGGAACTCCTTGGTTACACCGCTGCGCACGTGATCGCACGCCAGCGGGTCGAGAGGGTCGCGCTCTTGCGTCGCCTCCACCTCGAGGTCGCGTCCGGCGGCGCTCAACGCCGTCCTGTACGCGTCCTCGCGGTGGTGCTCCGACCAGGCGTCGAAGCGTGCACCTGCACGCCACGCGGCCTCGAACACGTCCCCCGTGATTGGATCTACCCGGCCGATCGCACCTTCGAGCATGCTGGTGCGTAGGTCTTGCCGGGACAACGTTAGTTCACGCCCGTTGAGCTGACGCCGCAGGTATTCCTGCTTGACGCGCATCTGCTGTTGAAGAACGGGCTGAGCCACCCCGTGAGTCTAGCGGGGCGACTCGAACCGCTCGTCAGACAGCATCGCTCGGTGTCTCGAGTGGATCGACGAGTCGGCTCCGAGGGCGTTGCTGCCAGCCTGGCGCCAGCGCCTGCTCGCGCACGATTCGAGCCCCCACCGCAAGTGCCAGACCTATAGCCGTCAGGTTGGTGATCGTGTTGGACCCCCCGTAGGTCATAAAGGGCAGGGGAATACCCGTCGTCGGCGCGATCCCGAGATTCATCCCGATATTGATGGCGACCTGCGTCAGTAGTAGCCCGAAGACGCCAGCAGCAATCAAAGATTCCTCGATGTTGCGTGCCCTCGGGATCATCCGTCCGACCCGCCAGAAGACCAGGAGGTAGAGCAGCATCACGATTGCCGAGCCAACGAAGCCGCGGTTCTCTCCCACCACGGCGAAAACGAAGTCCGTGTGGTGCTCAGGTAAGAAACTACCGGCCGTCTGACTGATGCCCCCACCCCGCCCCGCCAAGCCACCCGAACCGATTGCGATCATCGATTGCTGTGCCTGGTAGGCGGCGTCGCTGCCCCCCTGAGGATCAAGGAAGGCCGTAATTCGCTCTGACTGATACGGCCGCAAGAGCGGGAGTCCGATCGAGGGCAGGATGCCGAGCACGAGCACGCACAAGGCGACGGCAACGCCACCGAGCAGGGCCAAACTCCGACCCGGCAGGCCCGCCACGACGAGCACCGTCAGCGTGATCGCGATGTAGACGATCGACGTGCCCAAATCGGGCTGGATAAACACCAACGCGAATGGCGGCAGCATCAACAGCCCCGCCCGCGTCGCCATGCCCCAGCCGCGAATACCGCGTCGGATACAGTCCGCGATGATGATGGAGAGGCAGACGATCATCGTCACCTTGCCGAGCTCCGATGGTTGCAACGTGAAGAAGGGAAGCGGGATCCAACGCTGTGAGCCGCGAGCCGCCGAAAAGCCGAGCACGATGATCAGCAGCCCGATCGTGGAGCCGTAGATGAACCAGAATAGTCGGCGATAGATGCGGGGGTCGATCAACATCGCGACCGAGGCAAAGCCCAAGCCAGCAACGATGTAGATGATGTGGCGGCGATCGAAGAAGCCTGGATCGCCGAGTAGATCGTTGACGGTTGCGGCCCGCACTGCACGTTCTCCGATCACGAGCAACAGCAAAACTGCAGCAACCAGGAGCCAGTCGACGCGCCGCAAGAGCAAGGTCAGGGTCATCCGGTCGACCCTTGTGTGGCCCCGGTCGAATCCTGTGCCTGCAACTCCTGAGCAGGATCGGTACCGAGGGCCGGACCAAAGTAGACGCCAGCCTTCTCTGCGCTGGAGATTTGGCCAATCGTCGCCTCTTGCACCCCAAAGGCCTGTGCCATCACCTGTCGCACAGCCGGCGCAGCCGTCACACCACCGAAGCCTCCCTGCTCGATCACGCAGACCACAACCAGCGTCGGATTCGTAGCGGGCGCGTAGCCAGCGAACCAGGCGAAGTCGCGCTTGCCAAGCTTCTCCGCCGTGCCGGTCTTGCCAGCAACCAAAACGGGAAAGCCCTTGAACGCTGAGTAGGCAGTGCCATTCGGATCTTGAGTGACGCCTTCGAGACCCTTACGGATCGTGGCCAAAATGTACGGATCGATAGGAACTTTTTCGCCCGGAGACGACTCAAGCTTCTCGCGCATCGTTCCGTCCTGGCCATAGACTGATGCGCCAACGTGTGGCTGCACAAGCGTCCCACCGTTCGCAATGAGGGCGTAGAGACGCGCAATTTGGAGTGGAGTTACCTCGAGATCGCCCTGTCCAATTGACTGCAACACGGAGTCACCTGACGTCCAGCGGTTGTGGACGCGATCATCGCCAAAGCGGCGCCTCTTATAGGCGGCGTCGGGCACGCTACCAGCGGCGTCGCCACCAATGTCAATGCCGGTCGGGGCGCCAAAGCCCAGCCGACGTGCCCACAGCGGCTGGGGCTCGAACTGTCCACTCTTCGGCGTCGCTTCATAAAGGCGCTTGCCGAGTTCGTAAAAATACGTGTCACACGAGGCAGTCATGGCCTGCACCAAGTTCATCGGCTCGTTGACGCCCGATTCGAAGTTGCGATACGTCTGACCGTCAATTGTGACGTCTGGGGTGCACTGGATGACGCTATCGGACTTGGCGACGCGGCCCTCGACAGCGGCAATTGCCGTCACAGGCTTAAAGGTCGAGCCGGCCGGGTAGAGCCCGGTCATCGCACGATCAAGCAGCGGTGACGCGTTCGTATTGCGCGCTAGCGAGTCCCAGTACTTCTGCCCCCCTGGCCCAGCCAAGATTGCCGGATCAAAGCCCGGATTCGAGGCCATTGCCCGAATCGCGCCAGTGCGCGGATCCATCGCAATGATCGCGCCACCATCTGCAGCTGGATGCCCATGCGTCTTGGCATACGTGATCGCTTCGCGCAACGCGGTCTCCGCTGCCGACTGGATGCCTGCGTCGATCGTCAGGCGAATGTTGTCTCCCGGCCGGGCAGCCTGCGAGCGCACAATCGGACCCACCGGATCACCAAACGCGTTGACGCGTCGCTGCAGCGAGCCACTCGTGCCACGGAGGTAGCGATCGAAGTACCGCTCTACCCCACGCTGCCCAACGAGATCGCCGGGTTGGGCATTGCGGTAGATGACCTGATCCTTGATCTGCTCTGCGGAAACCTCGGCGAGCTCGCCCCAGAGATGTGGAGCCAACGGGTACGTCTTACCCTGAGTACCGCGAGACGTTCGATAGGCGCGCGCAGTGCCCTCGACAATGCGCACACCCGGGTACTGGGCAGCGCGCTCTTTGAGGTAGAACAGCACGTTACGGTCGACGTCCTTGGCCAGCACAATCGAATCAAACGGTGCCCTGATCGCAGCTGTATGGATGGCATCTTCCAGCTCGGCAACCGTGATTCCTGATACGCGTGCGAGCCCAGCAAGCTGCGGATACTGCTTCGTGCAGCCGGCCCAGGCGCGTACCTGCTCTGTGCCATCGAGCTCTCGCTGGATCGCCGCAATCCGCGCCACCTGTCGCGGCTTCGAGAACTTGGCTGCCTCGATCAGGGCTGCCGAAATCGCAAGCGCTCGCTCGTTACTCGTGCGGCCATCGACGGGTCCCGCGACATCGCGGCCACAGAGCGTCAGCAAATCGGGAAACCGCGTCGGATCGATCGCAACCGCGTTCGAAGGTCGACTGCCAACCAGCACCTTGCCTTGCGCATCGAGAATCTGACCACGCGAAGCCGGCACGTCGATACTCCGCAAACCGTTCGAGTTAGCCTGGGCCCGATACGACTGAACATCGAGAACCTGCAAGGACCACAGGCGCAGAATCAGAATCACGACGATCACAATCGCGACCCCGCCAAGCACAGCGACGCGACGCGCCGTGCCATCGCGGTCAAACACTTCGGCGGTCACGAGCGGCTGCTCTGGTGGCGGCGGCTGGGAGATCGTTGGCTCGTCAACCGATGGCGTACTCATACGGCTCCCCCAACCGGCACGCCCATCAGCCGCCGCAAGATTGGCAGCATAATGATGCCAGCGAGAACCGTGAACATCACCCCAGCCGTGCCGGCGATGGCAATCGAACTCCACGCAATCGACTCACTCTGAAGGACAGTCGTTACGACAATGTCGGCAGCCAGACAGATGACGGCCGCAACCACCAGCACGACCACCGCCATCGCGAGCGAGACGCGTCGCCGCCGTTGCGAAAAGACGCCAACTCCCCAACCAATTGGCGTCAACACCAGTGACGACATGCCGAGCGGGGCCTGCACGGCAATGTCGATGAGAACCCCGGCCACGAAACCGACGGCAGCACCCCAGGCGGGACCAAAGCGCAGGGCGAACGCAACGAGCACCACCAGCGCGAAGTTTGGAATCGCGCCCAACACGCGCGCATCGATCGCCAAGGCAATCTGTAGGTAGATCGCAACCACGAGGACGAGCAGAGGAATCGCTCGTGTCGTGATCCAGTTCGGCCGGCGACGAGCGCTGTCGTCGACCACGTAGGCATCAGAAAACTCGTCGTCATCTGCGGCCTCGAACGTCGCCTCTGTCGTACTCACGGGGTGCCACCTGCGCCTGTCAAAATGACCACGTTCGCAAACGACCCGAGTTCGACCCACGGCACGACCAACACGCTCTTATAGGTATTTGCATCGCTCTGCCGAGCCTCGCTCACGACCCCAATTGGCAGACCACGGGGATAGGCGGATCCAAGTGTGCCCGAGGGGTCAAGGAAGCCGCTGGTGATGACGCGATCACCTTGTTTCACAACGCTTGAGCCACGCACGAAACCGAGCACCAACACGGAGGGGTCGGCTGCACTCGGCTGCAAAATACCGTCTGCGCCTCGCCGTCCCGAGACGGTCGCACCAACCGCCACGCTGGCATTCGAAAGCAGCGACACCACGGCTGTCTCTGGCGTCGTTCGCTCGACCCGACCAATCAACGCAGCACCACCAATGTCCGCCGATTGCGCCACGCCGACCAACACGGGATCCCCGACCTTGACACCGACAGCGTCACCCGCATCGACGACGACACTGCTCGACGTCAGCGATGGCGAACGAGCAACGACGCGTGCCGCGCGGGGCTGATAGTTCTTGATCTGCGGAAAAGCCGGCGAGCGAACGTAGTCGAGAAGCCCTCGCAGTTCCTCACCATCCTGCTGATTAACTTCTGCTTTTGCGAGGTCGGATCGCAGCACGGCATTCTCTTGTGCCAGTTGGTCGCGTTCTTGCCGCGCAGTACGAACGTCACCGAACCAGCCAACCAGATCTCTTACCGGTTGCGTTGCGCGTTGCGCAAACTCCTGAATGACGACCGACTGATCTGAGGACTGGGACTGCGCCGACTCGACCTGTGCCTGCGCCCGCATCGAGAACGTGACGAGCACGATCGCGAGCACGACGAGGACAAACGGAATGATTCGGCGAGCGAGGCGGGTGCGGGCGGTGGGCATCCGGGTGGCGTTCCTGTAGCTGGTTCCACGACGAGAGTCTTGTCGTAGTACTGGATCAGCAGACGTAAGTGTACCGTCGCGGCGACCTGTTGACGGTGGTGCGGCTTGCTAAACCCTTTAGACGACGGTGCCGTCGAACGACAAACCGGCCTGAACCCAACCCTGAACGCCACCGACAAGGTTGATGCAGCCGCTGCGGCCCGCCGCCGCGAAGGCCTCTGCTGCCGCCTGTGAGCGACCGCCAACGCGACAAATAAAGACCGTGCAGTCTGCGTCGGGCAGCTCTTTCCAGCGATCAGACAGCTCGCTCAACGGGAGGTGTACAGCGCCAGCAATGTGCCCTGCATCCCACTCCTGCTGTTCCCTCACATCAACCATCAACGCACCGGCTTTCGCGAGATCCGCGACTTCGGTGGGAAGAGACTCGTGGACGTCGGTAGCCATTGGGAGAACGGTATCGCGAGCGCTACGCCGTTGGTGCAGGCGGTTGAGTTCGCGCGAAGGCAATCGCCTCGGCCTCGTTCGAGATTGTGCCGGCAGCCTGTTCCTCCGCGATCTGTGCAAGCAGTGTTCCGATCACTGGACCTGGCTCACAACCAAGCGCTTCGGCGAGCGTATCGCCACGCAGCAGCGGTGCGGCCACCGGGAGAGCAAGGGCCTGCGTCAGCTCGATTGCGAGCTGCTCATGACGACGGATCCAGCGCTGGCGAGCACGGGTCCCACGCGTCGACCAGCGGTCTGCCAGTGACACAACCACGCTCGCGATGGCCCAGGGATCAGTCGCGACGCGATAGCGATGCACGGCACGCGCGTCCAACTCTCCATCGGGAACGAGAAAGCCAAGCCGCAGATGCTCTCGCACGAGCAGTGCCACGCACTTTTGCATCGCAGTGCTGTACCGCAATCGTTCGAGAATCGCGGTCGCCAAATCGGCGCCTTGCTGGGCATGGCCCGGAAAGCCAATGTGACCGTTCTCGAACTCTGCTCGGGTATAGGGCTTGGCGATGTCGTGCAACAACGCACCCCAGCGCACGGCCAGCGCAACATCGCAGTCGGCATCGAGGAGCTCAGAAAGTGCCGTCGCGACAGCCGGGGCAGCCGCGCCAAAGGCAAACTCGGGTTGCTCGATCAGATCGGTCGCCGCATCGAGCACCTGCAGCGTGTGGTCGAGCACATCGAGGTGGTGATAGCGGTTTTGTTCGACGGCGGCCAAGGCCTTGACCTCGGGCAACACGACACCGAGGAGTCCCAACTGGTCCAGAAATCGGAATCCGTCGACGGGATCTCTCGACAGAAGAATTCGTTCGAGCTCCACCCGCTGCCGCTCGCCCGCCGGCTCGGCCGCGAGGGCCGCATCGCGCTGGGCAAGCGCAACGGTTTCGGGGGCAACCGCAAGGTCTAGTTCGACAGACAATCGGACGAGACGCAGCAGCCGCAAGGGGTCATCGCGAAACGACGAATCCGCAACGACACGTAGGACGCGGTCCTCGAGATCGTCGAGAGCCCCGGGGACAGCCAACGTCTCGCCATCTACGACCCGTACGGCAATCGCGTTGATTGTCAGGTCTCGCCGCAG
>CAXNNM010000021.1:0-9147 GCA_964203735.1 Gaiellales bacterium
GGAGCCTCGGTGAGGCGCTCTTCAACGCGCAGGCCGAGGCGCTGCGCTTCGGCGACAAGTTCGGGCCACTCCTGCCCCGTCTTGCCGTTGGCCGAGGCAGGGTTGATGATCAGGACGACGCGGCGAGTCATGCGTGCTTCGGCTCCGAGACGAGGGCGCCGAGAGCGATCGGTGCGCAGGACAGGACGGTGGTGCGTTGCGCATCGGGGCTGAGGCGCGTGGCGGGCTCGTTGATGCGATTCGAGCAGATCAGAAACGAGGCGGCCGAGACGCCGCGCAGCGGTGCGATCGTCAAGAGTGGTGCGGTCTCCATATCGACAGCGAGCGCACCGCGAGCGGCCCAGTTGGTGGCGCGACCTGCGCCCGGGTCGTAGAACGCATCCGTCGTCGCGACGAGACCGACCCGCATGCGCACTCCCGCCTTTTTGGCGTCGTGGACGGCCGCGTGCACGATCTCAAAGTCGGCCAGCGGCGCGTGTGGCTCGCCGCCGACGTAGGTTTGGCTGGTGCCGTCGGCCGGAATCGCCGCGGCCGCGCAGAAAAAATCGCCTGGAGCGAGTGCGGGAGAGAGCGAGCCGCAGGTGCCGAGCCGCACGATGCGGCGCACTCCGAGCTGGATCAATTCTTCGATCACGATCGCCGCCGACGGGCCGCCCATACCTGTGGTCTGGATGCCGACAGTGAGGCCGTTAAATCGGCCGGCGTAACCATTGAGACCGCGCGCGTCGGTGACGAGCTCGGCACCTTCGAACAACTCCGTTGCGATCAGTTCGGCGCGCGCGGGATCTCCGACAAGCAGAGCGTGCTCGCCGTAGGCTCCCGTCCTCGCTCGTAGATGCTCAGGCATGTGTTGACATCGTAAGCGGCGCGGTACCGTGTCTGCATGAGTGACCTCGCCACTGCCACGCCACTCCGGGCTGGCGGTGGTGCAATCGTGGCACTGTCGATCGCTGCGGCAACGATGTTCGCGATTCCTTATTCGACGCAGGCGATCGTGCCTGAGGTCGGGCGCGATCTCGGTGTTGGGCCAGCCATGACGGGTCTGACGATCACAGTCGTGGTGGTCGGGATCGCCGTCGGAGCCTGGCTGATGGGGCCACTGTCCGATCGCATCGGGCGGCGGCGCGTGATGCTGGGGTCCTGCGCGCTCCTGGCCGTACCGACAGTGCTGATCATTTTTGTGCAGGGGATCGTTGAGCTCTTGGTGCTGCGCTCGCTGCAAGGTCTGTTGCTTCCTGGGCTGCTGACGGTAGCGACGGCCTACGTCTATGAGGCATTCCCCGCCCATCGCGTGCCAACGGTCGTTGGCATCTATACTTCAGCGCTCGTCTTGGGCGGCTTTCTGGGGCGCACAATCCCGGCGTTGCTGGTGACTGAGCTTGGCTGGCGCGCGTCCTTGGCGGTGTTGGCGATTCCCATGTTGCTCAGTGCGGTTTTGATTCACATGCTGCTGCCTGTTGCACCGCCACCACCAAAGGCCCGCTCGCCGCTGCGTGCCCTCCGTGCCCACCTCAGCAACACGCCGCTGCTGCTCAATGCGCTCGCGGCTGGCTGTACGTTCTTCGCGTTCGTCGGGCTCTTTTCGGTGATCGCGTATCGGCTCGAATCGAGTGTCTTTGGCCTGAGTCCTCGCCAGGTCGGGGCGTTCTACATCGTCTGGCTTGTTGGCGCACTTGCACCGTTGGCGGTGCGCTGGGCTGGGCGGCTCGGGCCACGGACCGTGCTCCCGATCTTCCCGCTGATTGGCGTCCTCGGGCTCGCGTTGGGGAGCGTGCCGTACCTCGTTGCCGTCATCGTTGGGCTCGCGATTTTGGCGGGCGGGTTGTTTTCGATGGTTGGTGTCGCGCAGTTACTCGTCCCACAGCTCACGCTGCGCGATAGAGGGAGTGCGATGAGTTTGCATCTGACGATCTATTACCTGCTCGGTTCGCTGGGCCCATTCATGCTGGGCGCTGCGTGGAGCACGGCTGGGTGGACGGGCGCTGCGCTGCTCGCCTTGCTGGCACTTGTGGCGGCTTTTGTCCTGACGCTGCTGCTGCGGCGATCCGCACCAGCAGTCGGCGTATCAGAGGCAGAACCAGAGCCGGTGCTATCGTGAGCCAACTGATGGCTCGACCTTCTCAATTCCACGGAGCAGTATGAATCGCATCTTCAGAAACGCCGTGTTCCCGATTATGGTCGTGATCCTGATCGCGTTTCTTGCCCAGCGACTCCTGCTGAACAACGACGCCCCCGAGGCACCGCCGCGGAATTGGTCGACGATGCTGACCGACCTCAAGGGTGGCGACGTCAAGGAGCTCGAGCAGAACACCTCGGCGAACAACGTCAAGGTGACGCTTAAGCCGGCTGCGAATGCCAAGCCAGACGCCGAGCCCGTCACCTACACCGTCGGCATTCCGGGCGAGAAGGCGTGGGACGAGGTCTACGACGCGAACAAAGATGTAATCAACATCACGGGTGCCGAGACGGGTGGCTCGTCGTTGATGTCGCTGCTGATCAACGTGCTGCCGTTCGTGCTGTTCATTGGTCTGTGGCTGTTCATCATGAATCGGATGCAGGGCGGCGGGGGGAAGGTGATGAGCTTCGGCAAGAGCAAGGCCAAGCTGATGTCGCCCGACATGCCGAAGGTCACCTTCGCCGATGTGGCTGGTGCCGATGAGGCTGTTGAAGAGCTAGCGGAAATCAAGGAATTCCTCGAGAACCCGAAGAAGTTCCAGGCGCTTGGCGCAAAGATCCCGAAGGGTGTCCTCCTGTTTGGGCCTCCGGGCACCGGTAAGACGCTGCTGGCGCGTGCCGTGGCGGGCGAGGCTGGCGTGCCGTTCTTCTCGATCTCTGGCTCCGACTTCGTCGAGATGTTTGTTGGCGTCGGCGCGAGTCGTGTTCGTGACCTGTTCGAGCAGGCGAAGCAGAACTCGCCGTGCATCATCTTCATCGACGAGATCGACGCTGTGGGTCGCCATCGTGGCGCCGGCATGGGTGGTGGCCACGACGAGCGTGAGCAGACGCTCAACCAGTTGCTCGTTGAGATGGACGGCTTTGAGGCCAACGTCAATGTGATTCTGATCGCCGCCACGAACCGCCCCGACGTGCTCGATCCGGCGTTGTTGCGTCCCGGCCGTTTCGATCGCCAGATCGTTGTCGATCGTCCCGATCGCTCGGGTCGCGAGGCGATCCTCAAGGTGCATTCGAAGGACAAGCCACTCGGCACCGAGATCGACCTTGGCGTGTTGGCTGGTCAGACGCCGGGCTTCACCGGTGCCGACCTGGCGAACCTGATCAACGAATCGGCGCTCTTGACCGCCCGTGCCGGCAAGAAGACGATCACGATGTTCGAGCTCGAAGAGGGCATCATGCGTGTGCTGGCGGGGCCCGAGAAGAAGACGCGACTGCTGTCGGAAGAGGAGCGCCTAATCACGGCGTACCACGAGATGGGGCACGCGTTGGTTGGGCACTTCCTGCCGAACTGCGATCCCGTCCACAAGATTTCTGTCGTCTCGCGCGGCCAAGCATTGGGCTACACGATCTCCCTGCCAACGGAGGACAAGTTCCTCGTCACGCGCGCTTCGCTCAACGACCAACTGGCGATGACGCTCGGTGGTCGCGCGGCCGAAGAGCTCGTCTTCAACGAGATCACCACGGGCGCTTCCAACGACATCGAGAAGGTCACGGCCACGTCAAAGGCGATGGTGATGAAGTACGGCATGAGCGAGAAGCTCGGCCCGCGTGCCCTCGGCCACGATCAGGGCAACCCGTTCCTCGGCCGTTCGTTCGGTGCCGAGGCCGACTACTCGCAAGAGATCGCCCGCGAGATCGACGACGAGATCCGCCGCATTATTGAGGAGGCACACGAGCGCGCACGCGTCATGCTGATGGAGCACATGGATTCGCTCCATCGCCTCTCGAAGATTCTGCTCGACCGTGAAACGATCGACCGCAGCCAGTTCCTCAAGCTGCTCGACGGTGTTCCCGAAGACGAAATCTGGGTTGCCGAAGTAACCCAAGACTCGACCCCCGCGACACCGGCAAGCACGCCGGAGCGCTCGTCTGGTCGCCCGCGCATTCCTGGCTTCCCGCTGCCGGCCCCGCCGGAAGCGCCGCCTGCTGGGGCGTAGCCGAGCGGGTCGCTGAGGAGTGTTGCGCGTGCAAGCGCGACACCGATTGGCGCATCTCCGGTAGTCTTCGCCAGCAAGGGAGCAGCCCCGCTCCGCGCTGCCTGTCAAGCGACAGGCAGGGTTGACCTTTTGAGAGGATGTGGCTCGTGGCCAAGTCTGGAATTCGCATCGCTGTCACGATGGCCTGCACCGATTGCAAAGAGCGGAACTATCAGACCAACAAGTCGAAGCGGAACACGCCTGACCGCATCGAGTTGAAGAAGTTTTGTCGCCGCTGCGGCACGCAGACCGTACATCGAGAGACTCGCTAGTCCCGTATGGCTGAGGCCGACGACACCGCTCCCGCACCGCGGGACAAGGACGCTGAGCGTCGTGCGAAGCGCGCCGAGCGCGCCTCTCGCGCACGCGCGCCTAAGAGCCAGACTGGCAGTCCAAAGGACCGCCAGGGCTTCGGCGCGTTCGTTCGCGAGTGTGTCGCTGAGCTCAAGCGCGTCCAGTGGCCGACTCGTCCGCAGCTGATCCAAGCGACGGCAGTCGTGATCATCACGTGTTTCATTGTCGGCGTGTATCTCTACGCGCTCGATTCCCTGTTCTCTCGTCTCGCTGGGTGGCTCATTACCCAGCAGGCGGGGTAATCAACGAGGTCCACACCTATGTTCCGCTGGTACGCCATTCACACCTATTCGGGTCACGAGGACAAGGTCCGTCGTAACCTCGAGCAGCGCCGTCGCACCCAGCAGGGTGGCGAGGGTCTACGCCGCATTGTCGTGCCGACCGAACACACCGTCGAGACGCGTGACGGCAAGAAGGTCGAGAAGGAGAGCCGCGTGCTCCCCGGCTACGTCCTGATCCAAATGGACTCGACTCCCGAGGCAATCAGCCTCGTGCGCAACACGCCTGGTGTGACCGGCTTCGTCGGCGCCCAGGGCAAGCGCGAGGAGATGACCCTCGTACCGCTCGGTCAGGCCGAGGTCGACAAGCTGCTCCGCACGGAGAGCGCTGAGGCCAAGCCGAAGGCCGTCGCCGAGTTCCAACTCGGCCAGATGGTCAAGGTCACGTCCGGACCGCTCGCGGATTTCGACGGCGAGATTATCGAGATCAACAACGAGTCGTCGAAGCTCAAGGTCCACGTTTCGATCTTCGAACGTCAGGTGCCGGTCGAACTCGGCTTCTCTGATGTGAAGCGCCTCGACTAACGCTCGTCTAGCATTCTGCCGCGTTCGCCATTAGGCAACGCCTGACAGTGGGAGCTCGGAAGTCCGGGCGTTCGCACCACAGGAGGTCACGATGGCCAAAAAGGTCGTCACCATCATCAAGCTCCAGATTCCCGCCGGACAGGCAAACCCTGCTCCGCCGGTCGGTCCCGCACTCGGCCAGCACGGCGTGAACATCATGGACTTCTGCAAGGCGTTCAATGCCGAGACGGCAAGTTCGCAGCAGGGCCGCATTACGCCCGTTGAGATCTCGGTCTACGAGGATCGCTCCTTCACGTTCATCACGAAGACGCCGCCCGCGGCCGTGCTGATCAAAGAGGCGCTGAATCTCAAGAGCGGTTCGTCTGTGCCGCATCGCGACAAGGTCGGCACGCTCAGCCAGGCTCAGCTCCGCTCGATCGCCGAGACGAAGCTGCAGGATCTGAATGCAAACGACGTTGAGGCTGCGATGCAGATCATCGCCGGTACCGCCCGTTCGATGGGCGTGGAGGTAGAAGCATGAGCGGCAAGAAGCTTGCAGCAGCGCGCGCGAAGATTAATCGTGAGCACCTATACCAGCCGATCGATGCTGTCCGACTCCTCAAGGAGCTCGAGACCGCCAAGTTCGACGAGACCGTCGAGGTGCACTTCCGCCTCGGCATCAACGTCCGTCATGCCGAGGAGCAGCTCCGCGGCACCGTCATGCTGCCGCACGGCACGGGCTCTGATGCCCGCGTGATCGTGTTCGCTCAGGGCGACAAGGCCGCTGAGGCCGAGGCTGCTGGTGCCGAGATCGTCGGTGGCGACGAGCTCGCACAGCGCATCCTTGATGGCTTTGACGACTTCGATGTCGCCGTCGCCACGCCCGACATGATGGTCGTCGTCGGTAAGCTCGGCCGCGTGCTTGGACCCTCCGGCAAGATGCCGAACCCAAAGACCGGCACCGTCACGATGGACGTCAAGAAGGCCGTGGAAGAGATCAAGAGCGGCAAGATCGAGTACCGCACCGACCGCACCGGCATCGTGCACGTGCCGCTTGGTAAGAAGTCGTTCGGCGAGCGCGAACTCGGCGAGAACTACGCGATGGTGCTGGAGGAGATCCTCCGCGCCAAGCCGGCCTCGACCAAGGGTCGCTACATCAAGTCTGTCGTGCTCAGCTCCACCATGGGGCCGGGCATCAAGATCGATCCGTCGCGCACACGCGACGTGCTCGAGGAGACGACCGCCTAACCAGCGTCGCTCTCCCACACTCTGCGTCCTGTCGCCAAGGACCGCCGGCACCAGCTCCGTTGTGGGGTTGGAGAAGACCGGCGCAGGCGGTGAGTCACCTCAGAGGCCGACACGTGTCGAGCCTTTCGTCGTGTCCGCCGTCCAATCGGCGGGCACGCATACGAAAGGAGGTGGTATCACATGTTGAAGGAACGAAAAGAAGAGGTCATCAACCAGATTGAGCAGCAGCTCAACTCGGCGACCTCGCTGATCGTCACGGACTATCGCGGACTCGGCGTGCAACAGCTCGCCGAGATTCGCAACGAGCTACGGCCCCTTGAGGCGTCGCTGCTCGTGTCGAAGAACACGCTGACGCGCATTGCCGCTACGCGTGCCGGACAAGAGGGCATCCTCGAGTTTTTGTCCGGTCCGACGGCGATCGCGTTCTGTCATTCGGATCCGGCTCCCGTTGCCAAGGCACTTGCCAAGGCGGCGAAGGAGACCGACATTCTGAAGTTGAAGGGCGGCCTCGTTGACGGGGCCGTGCTCGACGAAGGCGGAATCAAGGTGCTCGCAACACTGCCCTCGAGGCATCAGTTGCACGCACAGCTCGTGTTCGCCCTGGCAAGTCCGATCACTGGACTCGCCGGTACTCTCGCAGCAATTCCACGCAGTCTCGTGATTGCGTTGGACCAGGTCGAAAAGCAGAAGGCCGCCGCGTAAGCGGACGGTTACACACCGATACAAGGAGTAAAGGTCATGGCATTGACCACAGATCAACTGATCGAAGAGATCAAGGGTATGAGCGTGATGGACCTCTCGACGCTGGTGAAGGCGCTCGAAGAGGAGTTCGGCGTTTCCGCTGCTGCTGCTGTCGCCGTTGCGGCACCAGCTGCAGGTGGCGGCGGTGGCGAGGCCGAGGCAGCCGAGGAGAAGTCGTCGTACGACGTCTTCCTCGTCGAAGCCGGCTCGCAGAAGATCCCGGTCATCAAGGTGATTCGCTCCGCGACGGGTCTTGGTCTCAAGGAGGCCAAGGACATCGCTGACGGCGCACCTGGCATGGTCAAGGAAGGCGTCCCAACTGCGGACGCCGAGAAGATGAAGGCCGAGCTCGTCGAGGCCGGCGCCACCGTCGAACTGCGCTAAGCAGTCTCGTCACCGAGCTCGCGCTCGGGTGGTGTGTTCGTCAGAAGGGCCCCGGGGTAACCCGGGGCCCTTCGTCGTTTCTGCCCGTCGTAATCCAGGTCGACTCGCGATCCAGGGAGGACATGACAACCGCGCGGTTGTCATGTCCTCCCACCAATCACGTCAGTCCGGGACCTCGACGCGACAGACGATTGCTGCCCGCTCGGCCAAGTCGCGGTCGAGCGTGGCGAGGGGAGCACCAATCAGGCGTGCGAGGGCGACATACTCGGCTGCCTCGGTGCGGGGATGGTTGAGGAGGTCGGCGACGCGCCACGACTCTTCGCCAAGCTGGGGGTGACTCAGCTCGGTGATCGGCGCGCGATCAAGTGCGCGTCGCATACGGCGAGCCTCGGCCGTCGGGATCACGCCACGACGCGCGAGATCGTGGAGCAGCGAGCGGCATTCCGACCAGAGCAGGGGAGGGGCGACCAGATCGTCCGAGCCTGCACTCATCCAGGCGGGCTTGGCGGCCAGGATCGGCAAGACGATGGTGGGATCGACGACCAGCATTAGGCGGGTAGCTTTCGGCCGCCGCGGGCGCGTCGCAACTCGCCGACCCAATCGGGCTGGCGCGTCCCCCAACTGGTACGGCTCCAGCCGGCCGGAGGGTCGTGGGCGGGGCGGGCAGTGAGTGCGTCCAGATCTTCCTGGTGGACGAAGAGGCGGCCGCCCGTGCGGTGAGCCGTCAGACGGCCACTGCGAATCCAGCGGCGAATCGTCTCGGCTCCGCGGCCGGAATGGGTAGCTGCCTGAGACACGGAGAGCACAAACAGATGCTACACCTTTCTGGAGTCATGACCAAAATTGGGTGGACTCGGAGGGGCTGTACCTGTACCTTGCAGCTGTCCGACGGTTCCGCCCCGGTATGGGCGTAGCATGGTCCGCAGGACTCTGTTAGGCTGCGCGTTCGCTCGCCGTATGCCCACGGTTGAGCTTCCGTCTACCTTCCAGCACCGAGGAGGGCCCGTGGCCTCTGCCAAGCCCCGTCCGAAGCGTCAGCGCCGCAATTTCTCTCACCTAGAGAAGACCCCTGCAGCGCGCATCCTTGACGTCCCGAACCTGATCGACATCCAGAGCACCTCCTTCAAGAAATTCATGGAGACAGGTATTCGCGAGGTCATCCACGACATTTCGCCGATCGAGGACTACACCGGCACGCTTGCAGTGGAGTTCGGTGACCACGTCTTCGAGCCGCCGGCACTGACGGAGCGCGAGTGCCGCGAGACCGACAAGAGCTTTGAGTCGGGCCTCTTCATGACGGTCTCGTTTATCAACAAGGAAACGGGCGAGATCCGCGAACAGCGGGTCTTTATGGGCAACTTCCCGCAGATGACGGCTGCGGGCACATTCATCATCAACGGCACCGAGCGCGTCGTCGTAACGCAGCTGGTGCGTTCGCCGGGCGCGTACATCATGGAGCCCAAGGATCCGGCGAAGCAGGTCTTCAC
>CAXNNM010000022.1:0-8964 GCA_964203735.1 Gaiellales bacterium
CCGTTCCCGATCGAGAAGTACCTCGATAAGCGCGACCTCGAGCACGTCAAGCGCCTCTATTCGATTGGTGGCCTCTCGTACGGCAACCTGTCGGCCCGTAAGGATGCGACGCGTTTCTGGATGAGCGCCTCGGGTGTCGACAAGTCGAACCTGAAGGACATTGGCCGCGACATGCTGCTCGTGACCGACTACGACGAGCCTGCACAGGCGATGGTGATGTCGGTGCCGCCCGGCATCGAGCCGCGCCGCGTGTCCGTCGATGCGATCGAGCATTGGAAGGTCTACATGGAGCACCCGAGCGTGGGCGCGATCATGCACGTGCACGCCTGGGTTGAGGGCGTCGACGCCACCGAGATCAACTATCCGTGTGGTACAGCCGAGCTCGCCGACGCCGTCGCCGACCTCGTTCGCGTGCAGCCCGACCCGGCCCACGCGATCATTGGCTTGAAGAACCACGGGTTGACGATCACGGGCGAGACGCTCGAAGAGATCCTCGAGCGCGTCGAGCCGCACATTCTGCGGCACATTCCGATGGCGTAGGCTTTGCGTATGCGTTGTCTAGTGCTCCTAGGGTTTGTCGCTCTCGGAATCGCGACGTCCCTCACCCTGGGTCTGGTGACTGCTCCTCCAGCCACCGCCGCTCAGAAGGTTGCGGCCACCCTGTACAGCGCAGATACCGGCGACTTGCAACTGCGAGGTTTCTATGTGCCCCGTGGCCTCTTTGGGCACGATGGCCTTGGATTGGAGATCCGCTTCAAGGGCGAAGACAGCGAGCTCCAGAGCGTGCGTGTGTACCTGCCGGCGGGTCACGCAAAGCTCGCTCGCCTCCCCGTGCGCTTCGACGATGCACCCGAGGGAACGGAATACGAACGTTGCCTTCCCACTGGGCCAGCGGTTCCGATCGGCGCCAGAGCGGTTTCCTCTCAGACCTGCACCGTGTTCGGGCCGGACTCATTGGTGACGATGCTCGTTCAGACGTTCCCTAAACGCGTGCCGGATTTCGGCGGCCGCTTTAGGGACGCCATCAATGACGTTTACGTGTCCGTGCTCTCGACTGGAGGCAGCGACGACTTCCCGACGGTGCACCCAAACCCGACCACCTTCGTCAACACCACGAACCTTGCTGAGTACACCGTGCCCGGATTGGCGTCCCCACTCACGATGGTGGACGCGGCTCTTCTGCAGGCGTATCCGCGTTGGTCGAAGTTTTACTCGGGTAAGCGCGCCCACTCGGCTACAAGCCACTTCCCCCTCCTCTTCGGCTCGCTGACCTTCGCCGGCAAAGGCGTCTACGGCCCAGGCAATCGCTATGGCTCACCGACCAACGAGTTCGGCCGGAACGTCTACATCGACACACTTGATTCGGACTACGGTGATGGGTGGCGTCGCGTGATGGGGGTCCTGACCCAGCCGACGAATGGAACGTTCTGCTACGAGTTTTCCAAGAAGGGTGGCTCGGGCGGCAAGACGGGTGTCTCCACGAAGAACATCTACCGAATGACGGTGATCGGGCCAAGCCTGACCCCCGTGCTGAGCCAGATAATCAAAGGCCCGACGTTCGCCTACGGAGGCCCGAATTACAATCCGTTGAAGGAAATGTGGGGCACGAACTTCTCGCCTGAACAGGCGAGCGCACTTCGCCAGCAGGCGTTGGTGATGGGGCCCGAGTGGCGGCGCCCGGTCAAGGGCACGGACTGCGCGCAAACGCTGCGACAACTCCCGGACGACTTCATTCCGCAGACCGG
Organism: Gaiellales bacterium; assembly: GCA_964203735.1. Classification (GTDB taxonomy): domain Bacteria; phylum Actinomycetota; class Thermoleophilia; order Gaiellales; family F1-60-MAGs149; genus F1-60-MAGs149. The sequence goes on from CAXNNM010000022.1 coordinate 1,746, forward strand.
GTGATCGCTTCCGGCCTCGGGCTTCGTGCCAGACAGGGCCGCTCGCGACGCTAGGGGGACACCACATCCGCGCGGTTGTCATGTCCTCCCTACCACCACGCGCCGATCCCTCATCGCGCCACTGCAGGGAGGACATGACAACCGCGCGGATGTGGTGTCCCCCCTTAGAAGAACGTCAAACCGACCACGATCGCTGAGATCATGATCACCGTGGAGATGACGACGATCAGGCGCATCATCTGGCCCGGCAGGCCGTAGACGCGCGCGAGGATCAGCGTGTGGAAGGCCGCGGGCATCGCGATCGAGAGGTAGTAGACAGCGGGAATGTCGATGCCGGTTGCGAGGTCAATGCCAAACAGGATTGCTGGGGCAATCGCGAGGCGCAGCACGATCGGGCCCGCGCCACGCCAGAGGTCGTGGATGTCGTGTGAGATGCGATCGAGGGGCAAAGCGAGGCCGAGTTCGAGAAAGCCGACCGGGCCCATTAGGAAGACGACCCAATCGGTCGGGCGCTCCACGTACGGCACGATGTCGAAGCCCGCGACGCGGATCGCGACGGCGATGATGGCGAAGATGAGCGGCACGTTGATGATCTGCCGCGCGATGCCCTGCCACGTGCGCGGACGCGAGCCGTTGCCGTAGTGCGCCGCGATCGTCGTGGAGACCGAGACGATCGGGATCAGATACATGAACTGCGCGAACAACACCTGGAGCGCGAGTCCCGCCGGGCCGAAAACCGCGTTGATGACGGGGTAGCCAAGCGTGACCGTGTTGGTAAACCCGGCCCCGAGCGCCAACGCGCCCTGCTCGCCACGATCGCGCGCCACGCTGCGTGCGTAGAGCAAGCCAAGTCCGAGCACAATATACGACGCGACGATGACCGCAGTGAGGGCCAGCAGCGTCGTCCTGTCGGCCGGCACGACGCTGTAGGCAAACAGCACGACGATGGGCGCGAAGAAGTGGAAGTAGAAGTTGAAGATCCGCTTGTTCCATGGCGCGGCCGTCTGTGGCGATCGCCATTGCCACGCAAGGCCGACCGCGAACGAGCCGACCCACAGGAGGGCGATCAGCATCGGTCACCGCCAGGCGTCGAACCGAGCCCGAACCAGTGAGAAGAGACCCAACGCGCCATGCCCGACATCATCGGGCATCGACACCTACTCGTACTGCAGCGCCTCGAGCACGTCGAGCTTGGCAGCGCGTCGCGCCGGCAGAATCGCCGCCACGATGCCGGCCACGATCGAGAGCACAAGGAAGATCACGATCTGCACCGTTGGGAAGACGAATGAGAGGCCCTCACTCTCGAGGCCCTTGCAGACAGCCCAGCCAAACATGATCCCCAGCAGGACGCCCAAGACGCCACCGATGATCGAGGTGATGACGGCCTCCCAACGGATCATGGCGCGCAGCTGCCGTCGCGTTGTTCCGACCGAGCGCAGCATGCCAATCTCGCGGGTGCGCTCGAAGATCGAGAGCACGAGCGTGTTGACGATGCCAAACAGGGAGATCATGACGCTGAGCGCGAGCAGGGCGTAGAAGATGACGAGGATCGTGTTGACGCTCGAGGCGACCTGATCCTTCTGCTGCGCATTCGACTGCACCTGCGCGGTGGGGTAGCCCTTGAGTGCCTCGTCGAGCGCCGTCTGCACCGTGTCGGGGTTGGAGCCCTGGGTCTCCGTCACAAACACCGTGTTGAGACCGGTCGCGTTCGACTGCAGGAGTGGTTTGAGCGCAGCCTGATCGACCACGAAGCCATTCAGAATCGTGGGATCGGTATACGTGCCCGCGACGGTAAATGTTGCGCTCTCGCCGCTGATGGCCTGGATCGTGAAGCTGTCCCCCGTCGCGAGCTTCAACGTGGTCGCAATGGCGTCCTCGACCAGAGCCTTGTCGGTGCCCAGGCTCTGAACAGCCTCGTCCGAGCCGGTGTTCCAATCAAAGGCGTAGACGTCCGTGATCGTCTTAAGATCGACGCCAATCAGGGCGAAAGTCTGCCCGTCGACCTGGACGGCGGTGCCGCCGACCGGCGAGGCAGTCTCGACACCTGGCACGGCCTTGACGGCGTCGAGCACACCCGCAGGAAGCGAGCCACCAAAGCCGCGAGCCGTGACGGTGACGTCGCTCTTCAACGAGTTATCAATCGCGCCGGTAAACGATTCTCGGAGACCGCCGACGAAGATCGTCACGAACACGACGAGGCCGATGCCGATCATCAAGGCTGCAGCGGTGACAGCCGTACGGGCCGGGTTGCGCGCCGCGTTCTCGGAGGCGAGTTTGCCGACGCCGCCAGCGACCTTCGTAATTGGGACTGAGAGCACGCCGACGACTGGGCGGACGATGAAGCGCGCCAGCATCGCCACGGCGACGAAGATCAGGATCGCGCCACCCGCGAGCGTGAGGAGTCGGCTCGTCGTATCGGCATCGCTGGTCAGACCGAAGACCATGCCGGCCGCACCGAGCACGGCAATCACGATCGCGAGCGCTGGTGTGAGCTTTTGGAAACGCCCAACGGGCAACGTGGCTCCTTCGCGGAGCGCCGCAATCGGCGCAATCTTGGTCGCGCGCAACGCGGGGAAGATCGAGGCCAGCACCGTGATGCCCACGCCAACGGCGAGCGAGACTGCCACGGTCTGCCACGACAGGATCAGCCCCGTGGCCGGCAGGCCGAAGCCAATCGCACCAAACAGCTTGTTGAGTCCCCAGGCAAAGACCATCCCAAGCCCAATGCCGATGATCGAGGCGACGGAACCGATGATGAACGCCTCGCCCACCACGGTGCCGAGGATCTGCCGACGCGAGGCGCCAATCGTGCGCAGCATCGCGAATTCGCGCGTGCGCTGGGCGACCGTAATCGAGAACGTGTTGTAGATGATGAACGCGCCGACCAGCACAGCGACGCCCGCAAAGGCGAGCAAGGCGTAGCGAATGATCTTGCCGATCAGGTCGTTGAGCACGCTGGCCTGTTCGTCGGCGTCCTCCTTGCCGGTCTGGACGATGACGTCCGTCTGCGGCAGCGCGGCGCGCACGTTGGCCTTCAACTGATCGTCGGAAACGCCGTCCTTGGCTTTGGCGTAGATGTAGCTCGCCTTGCCTTGCAGCGACCACCAGTTTTGGACGTCAATCAGCGGCGCCAGCACGGTCGTGGAGCCGCCGAGCGACGTCGTCCCGTCGCCGTACTGCACGATGCCCACGATCTTGACGGGCTTGATGCCGTCCTGCGTGGCGAGCGTGACGGCCTGGCCCACTTTCGCCTTGGATTTCGTCGCGATTTCCTTCGCGATCGCGATCTCTCCGGTGGCCGTCGGCAGTCGCCCCTCGATCGGCGAGTACGGGTTGAGTTCCTCCGACACGCTGGAGAACACGAAACTCGGCGCGCCACCCGTCTGATCCATGGGCTTACCGTCAACGATCACATAGCCCTGGACCTGGATAAACGGCTCGGCAAGTCGCACACCGTCGGCAGCCCGCACGGCTGTGACGAGATCGGCGTTGAGGAAGACCTCGGTCTGGGGGTCTTTGAACGGCGGCTTCTGCTTGACGACCACGTTGATCTTGGAGTTGCCCTGCTGGAAGATCTGCACGAAGGCGCGATCGATCTGGTCTGTCAGTACGAGCGTGCCGGAGATCATCGTGACGCCGAGCAAAATCGCGATCGCCGTCAGAGCCGACCGCAGCTTGCGCGTGCTGAGTCCTCGCAGGACGAGACCGATCATGGCTACTCCAGCGTCTTGATCGTGTCGAGAATCTCGCCGGCCGACAGATGGCCAGCATCGCGCACGATTTTGCCGTCGCGGAGGAAGAGCGTACGATCGGCGATTGCCGCCGCGCTCGCATCGTGCGTCACCATGATCACCGTCTGACCAAACTCGTCGACGGCACGGCGCAAGAGAGCGAGCACTTCGCTGCTGGTCTTGGAATCGAGGTTGCCGGTTGGTTCGTCGCCGAAGATGACGGCGGGCTTGGAGAGCAACGCGCGCGCAACAGCGACGCGCTGCTGTTGGCCGCCAGAGAGCTCGGCCGGCTTGTGCGTCATGCGCGTACCTAGGCCCGTGGCCTCGACGAGCGTGGCCTGCCATTCAGGGTCCGGCGTCGAGCCAGCGATCTTCATTGGCAGCTCGATGTTTTCCTTGGCGGTCAGCATCGGCAGCAGGTTGAAGAACTGGAAGACGAAACCGATCTTGTCGCGGCGCAGGAGCGTCAACTTCTGATCGTTGAGGCCGGCGAGCTCGGTGCCATCGACGAGCACGCTACCCGAGGTCGGCTGGTCGAGCCCCGCGAGGATGTGCATCAGCGTGGACTTGCCCGAGCCGGACGGCCCCATCACTGCGGCCAGCTGGCCCTTGGGGAACGAGACGGAGACACCGTCGAGTGCTCGCACCTCGGAATCGCCTTCGCCGTAGATCTTCGTGAGGTCCGTGGCGACAACGACAGCGTCCGTTGCGACGGCGCCTGGTGTGGAAGTGATTTCGGTGCTCATGGTGGGGAAACTCCGTCCGCGTTGCGACACTGTTCAGCCTATCGCACGTCGTTGAGGGGCAGATGAGGTCTCGACGTTACGTCCAGGGACTACGCCGAGCCGTTCAGCGAGGAAGGCGACTTAGAGCTTGCCGGAGGCGGCGAGCGTCAGTCGTGCCCAGAGCTCTTCGCCATTCTTCGAGCGGCGAACGTAGATGCCCTGCATCGGCACGAACTCGCCTTCGAGCGAGAGCACGGGGCCGCGATTTGGGCTCGTGGCGTCGAGATACCAATCGCCATCGTCGAGCATCTCGCCGGGCTGCGAGAAGACGATGCGCGAGGCCTCGTCATCGGACAGCGGCTCCGTCCACTTGAACGAACGAGCGTTGGTCGACTCTTGCGCACCCATTAGGACTTCTTGGCGGCCTTCTTGGAGGCCTTCAGTGGGTTGAGCATCTTTTCCTTGGCGTCTGCCGGAGCGTCGGCCAAGGGCACGACGGCCTCGCCGCAGACATGACCCTTGACGCGACGAAGGCACGTCTCCGGGATCGACCAGAGCGAAACGGTGCGATGACCGTGCTTGCAGATGTAGACGCGAGCGACGCTCGGGCCTTCTGCGACAGCAACGGCGACGGGCTCTGCTTCGTAGACCTCAGCGGCCTCGCCGGCAAAATCCTCTTCGGCGATATCTTCGACGACGGCAGCGGCGGCAACCGGTGCGGCGTCAGCCTCAACCTCGGCGACGACCTCAGCAGCGACCTCAACCTCGGCCTCGGCTGCGACTTCGGCCTCAGCAGCCGGGGCGGCGTCTGTCTCGGCGACAGCTTCGACCTCTACCTCGGCGGCAGCGGGTGTCTCGGCGTCGGTCTCTGGTGCAGTTGCGTTGTCGTCGTCCACGATCAGTCTCCTCAGGAGAAGGCGATTCGAGCGGGATCCTATTGGAGTCCGTTCGGTGCGGCGAAGGTTCCCCGCGTGCGGAAAGCATGGCATGGTCGCCAATCCTTGGCGGCGATCCCCGCCAAGTCGTTACTATGCGGGTGTGCCGAATCAGAAAAGCTTCCAATATGACGTTGGCGTGACCTGGGATGGGCGCCGCGCCTCCTCGTTGTCCGCCGCAGGTCGCCCGACGATCCTGTCGGGTCCACCTTCCGATTTTCCAATGGGCGACGAGGATCGCTGGAGCCCAGAGCACCTGTTTCTTGGCAGCCTCGCCTCGTGCACGATGATCTCGTTCCTCGCCCACGCTGAGCACAAGGGGCTCGACGTGCTCGAGTATTCGTCGGAGATCGGTGGCACCGTGATGCGCCGCGTGGAGGATGGTCGCTACGCCTTCGTCCATGTGCACCAACGTCCTCGTGTCGTCGTCGCCGCCGGGCAGGCCGCCAAGGCAAACGAGTTGATCGGCAAGGCCGAACGTGACTGCTTTATCTCGGCCTCGACGACGGCTGAGGTCCAGAACGACTGGGAGATTTCGGAGCAGTGAGCGACGCGCCGCGCGACCCGGTCCACGGCTCGTACCACGCGTTCTACGGCGTCGTTCGCACGTTCTGCGGCGTACCTCTCGTCTCGTCGCGCGCCGACGTGGCGGCGGCCGACGCTGTTGTGATCGGCGCCCCGTTCGATGAGGGCGTCTCGTATCGCCCGGGCACGCGCTTTGGGCCACAGGCGGTCCGCACCGCCGAGGACATCAATGTCACGGGCGATCGCCCAAGCATGCACGCGGGCATCGACCCCCTCAGGGAACTGAACATCGTCGACTGGGGCGACATCGATGTTGTCGCCAGCGACCTCCCCCGCTCGCACGCGCTCTTGACCGAAGCCGCTGGCGCCGCACTCGCGACCAACACCGTCCCGGTCGTGATCGGCGGCGACCACTCGCTCTCGCACGCCATGCTCGCCGCCATGCACGGGCAGTTCGGCGCCGATGGCTACTCCGTCATCCACTTCGATACGCACGCCGACACGGGCATCCCCGAGGATGGCGAGCCGCCGCACGGCACGCCGTTTCGCGCGGCGATCGAGCGTGGGCATCTGAAGGGCACGAACATCTTCCAGATCGGCCTGCGCGGCACGTGGCCTGGCCCCGAGCTGTTCCAGTGGATGCGCGAGCAGGGCATGCAGTGGGCGACGATGGATGAGGTGATCGATCGCGGCATCACCGACGTTGTGCGCGAGGCGATTGCCTTCGCCCGCCAGGCAGCGCCAAAGACGTATTTGACCGTCGACATCGATGTGCTCGACCCCGCGTACGCGCCGGGCACCGGCACCCCCGAGCCGGGTGGCCTAACCACCCGCGAGCTGCTGCGTGCGGTTCGCACGGTGACGAGCGAGCTCGACGTGGCGGCCTTCGATCTCGTTGAGGTCTCGCCCCCGTACGACCACGCCGCGATTACCGCGATGGCTGGCCACCGGACGCTCCTTGAGGGGCTCAACGGCATGGCACTCCGGCGCACAGGTCGCCCGGCCCAGCACGAACGCCCGTGATTACACCGCTCGTCGCCTATGCCGACCTGCACGACGATGCCCTGGTCGGCGCGCTGCTCGACCTCGCGACACAGCCAGACGACGAGCTGCTCGCCGCCGAGACGGCCCGTGCTGCACTCGCCCTTGAGGTGTCGTTTGCCGAGGCGCTTGCGCGTGCCTTGCTCGAGTCTGAGGGACCCTTCGCCGTTGCCGCTCGGCGAGGCCTGACCGCGACCGATCCACGGGTTGGCATTGCTCGTACCGAATTGGAACGTCTCGGCGTGCTCGCCCACGGCGACGC
>CAXNNM010000023.1:0-8859 GCA_964203735.1 Gaiellales bacterium
GCAACGCCGACCATCAGCGATTCGTGCAGGCGCCCGTCTGGACCAGCCGAGAGGTCGGCGATCAGGCGACTGAGCACGTGCGCCGCATTGAGTGCCGCGCCGCCATAGAGGCCGGAGTGGGCATCGCGATCTCCGGTGCGGACGCTGATCGTGGCGGTGATGACGCCACGGACACCGGCTTCGATCGCGAGGCGGCCCGGCTCGACGAAGCCCGCGTCAAAGACGAGCGCTGCGTCGTACTGGCCGGCTGGCTGCTGCTCGATCCAGTCAATCACCGAATGGCCGCCGATCTCTTCCTCACCATCGAGCACGATCGTCAGGTTGACCGGCAGGGCGCCTTCCTCTGCCAGTCCGGCTGCGCCCGCGAGCAGGGAATGAAAGTTGCCCTTGTCGTCGCTCGCACCACGGGCATAGATCGCGCCATCGCGGATCGTGGGCTCGAACGGAGGTGTCGTCCAGTCTGCCAACGGCGCAACGGTCTGCACGTCGTAATGGCCATAGAGCAAGACCTGCGGTCCGTCGCCCGTCGACGAGGGCAGGTGGCCAACGACGAGTGGGTTGACCTGGGTTGGGAGTACCTCAGCGGTGCCGCCCGCCGCGACGATGCGGTCGCAGACCCACTGGGCGGCGGCGGCGAGGTCCTCAACCGTGCCATCGCCTGAAGAGATCGAGGGAATGCGAAGGAATTCGGACAGCTCGGCGATCAACTCGTCGGTGGTGCGGGCCATGCGTTGACTCCCGGTGGGCGGTATGGACGTAGGCTTCGACGGCCGCTCCGGCGCGCGAACCCTATGGACGAAGAGAACACTACTCCGCAACCGACACCGCCGCCGGAGGCGATCGCTGGCCTCGAGGCGATTACTGCCGCGTTTGCCGAGACCGATGGAGTCGAGCAGGTCGCTAATCGGCTCGGCTCGACCTCACCGGTGGCCGCACGCTGTGCCGAGGCGATCTTGCCGCTCGTCGTGGCGTCGTTGCATCAATGGCGGCGCGACACGGATCGCCCCGCGCTATCGATCGTCGTGGCCGACGATGATCGGGCACGCGAGTTAGCCGACGCGATCGCCGCTTTTGCACCAACTGCCGCCGTTGCTTTTTTGCCTCACCGAGGCGTCGACTGGGGCTCTGGGCTCGATCCGTCGCCGCACCTCGTAGGCGAGCGCGCGCACGCGCTTGCGGTCCTGGCAGAAGGCGGCATTGTCGCTGTCTCGGTCGAGGCGCTGGTCGAGAAGCTGCCGGGCCGCGCGACGCGCCCACAGGGCTTTACGATCCGCCGCGGCGATACGCACGATCGGGACGTCCTCGTCGGCCGACTCGTGACGATGGGCTACGAGCGTGTTGATGGTGCAGTCGACGAGCGCGGGCAAGTCTCCGTTCGCGGCGACGTCGTTGACATCTTCCCGACGACGGGCCGCGAGCCGGCTCGTGTCGAGCTCTATGGCGATGAGATCGAGCGGCTCTCGTCGTTCTCGACGCTTACGCAGCGTTCGTTGGGCGTGCTTGAGGCGATCACGATCCATCCCGCAGTCGATGGCGACGCAGGTGATGTCCCCGAGCGGTTGGGCGATGAGGGACCGCACCTCCCCGAAGGTCTCGTTGCGTTGGCTCCCGAGCTGCTGGCAGCCGGACCGATCGTCCTCTGGGACGCCCCCGAGATCTTGGCGGCCGGCCGCGAACGCATCGAGGAAATTCTCGGCTCTGCGCGTCGCGCCTACCTGACACACGAGGTGCTCGCCGAAACCCTTGAGGGCGCTCATCGGCTCGACCTGCTGCCGAGTGGACAGGCTGTCGTCTTCGAGGGACACCCACCAGCGCTGGCAGCGCGTGGCCTTGCGGAGATCGAGCGCGCCTTGCAGGGACTCGTGCGACGCGACCTGCGCGTCGTACTCTCATTCGCTCACACGGGCGATGCCGATCGCGCCGTGCGTCAACTCAAGCGTGTCGATGTCGAGTGGCTGGAGGAAGGCGCGCAGTTGCCTGAGGCCGCCGGCGTCTATGCCGTCACATCGTCCCTCCGTCGCGGAATGGTTGCCTCGACGGCTCGTATTGCAGTCATCGCTGGCGGCGGTCTGTTTCGTTCACGGCGTAGTGCGCCGACCCGCGGGAGTCGCGCGATTTCGTCGTTCGGTGACCTTCGTCCTGGCGATGTCGTCGTCCACGAAGACCATGGCGTTGGGCGTTTCGAGCGCTTCGAGACCCGCACCGTTGGTGGCGTCACGCGCGACTACCTGGATCTCGCATTTCGAGGTGAGGACCGGCTCTACCTGCCCCACGAGCAGATCAGCAAGCTGACGCGCTACGTCGGCGCCGATGGACGCGAGCCAGCGCTGTCGAAGCTCGGTGGCAAGTCGTGGCTGCAGTTAAAGACGCGTGCGCGCACGGCCGTGCGCGAGATGGCCGGCGAGCTGCTGGTCCTGTATGCGCAGCGCCAGGCCGTGCCAGGCGTCGCACACAGCGAACCGGGCGAGCTGCTGCAACGCGTCGAGGAGGGCTTCCCCTACAGCGAGACCGACGACCAGGCCCGCGCGATCGAAGAAGTAATGGACGATCTCTCCCAGGATCGTCCGATGGATCGCCTGATCTGCGGCGACGTTGGCTTTGGCAAGACCGAGGTCGCGTTGCGCGCCGCGGTGCGCGTGATCGAATCGGGCAAGCAGGTGTTGATGCTCGCGCCGACCACGATCCTCGCGCAGCAGCACGGTGCCACGTTCCGCAACCGTCTGCTCGACCTGCCGATCCAAATCGAGGTCGTTTCCCGCATGCGTAGCGCGAAGGAGGCCAAGGCTGCGGTCGATGGCTTTCGTGCTGGTGAGGTCGACCTGCTGCTTGGCACGCACCGCGTGCTCTCACGCGACGTCGTCCCGGCCGACCTTGGGCTCGTGATCGTCGATGAGGAGCAGCGTTTTGGTGTGGCTCAGAAGGAGCTGTTGCGGCAGATGCGCACCGAGGTCGATGTGCTCGCGCTCTCGGCCACACCGATTCCACGCACCCTGCACATGTCGCTTGCGGGACTACGCGATATCTCGGTCATCGCCACGCCACCGCGTGGACGCCGTCCCATTCACACGCACGTTGGCGAGTACGACGACGAGCAGGTTGCAGGCTCGCTGCGACGCGAAGTCGAGCGTGGTGGACAGGCCTTCTATCTGCATAACCGCGTCGAGACGATCGAGGAAGCCACTGCGCACCTGCGTCAGCTGTGCCCCGAACTGCGCTTTGGGATTGGTCATGGCCAGATGTCGGAGCGAGAGCTCGAGGAGGCAATGGCGTCGTTCCTCCGTGGCGATCAAGACGTGCTGGTGGCGACCACGATCATCGAGTCGGGACTCGACATTCCGACGGCCAATACGTTGATTGTCGAGCGTGCCGACCTGCTCGGTCTCTCGCAGCTGTACCAGATCCGTGGCCGCGTCGGCCGGTCGGACGTAACCGCTCATGCCTATCTGCTCTATCCCGATGCCACCGAATTGAGCGAGGAGGCGCGTGCGCGCCTCGCCGCGCTCGCCGACTACACCGAGCTCGGCTCGGGCTTTCGTGTCGCCATGCGCGATCTCGAGCTGCGGGGTGCAGGCAATCTGCTGGGGGACGAGCAGTCGGGTCATGTCGCTGCGATTGGGTTCGAGCTCTACTGCGACCTGCTGGCCGAAGCCGTCGCCGATCTGCAGGGCGTGGCGCCCGAGACGCTCGCTGCTGGTCCACGCCTCGACGTCGCCCTCGATGCCTACGTGCCAGCCGATTATGTGGGACTCGAAGCGGTCAAGATGGATGTTCATCGCCGAATTGCCCTGGCCACAGAGATTGACCAGTTGCGCGATCTCGAGCTCGAGCTCGCCGATCGCTTTGGCCCTGTGCCCGAGCCGGTTGCGAACCTGATCGGCATGCAGGAGCTTCGCCTCGCCGTGGCACCGCTTGGCCCGATCGCAATCCAAGTGCGGAAGGATGGCGTGCAGATTCGTGGTGCGCGCATCACGCTCGACGAGGTACGAGCCCTCCGCGAGCAATTCCCGGACCTGCGTGCTGTCACGACGAAGGACGACATCGGGTTGCCACCACGGGAATCCGGCTCACTCCTCGAGCGGGTGGGCGAACTTGCCGATGCTATGATCGGGCTGCGTTCGGAAGCGCCCATTGGGGCATAGTTTCCCAGCCGCGTGAGTTCGAACCAACTTTCTGGAGACCTTCCCATGCGTAAAGCCACTTCGCTCGTTATCCTGCTCACCGCTCTCGCGCTCTTCGTCGCTGCCTGCGGTGGCTCCGATTCGGGCTCGAGCTCGGCTGAGAAGCCGACCGTTGCGTCTGGCAGCGTTGCTGCAGTGGGGTCGCAGCAGATCACGCAGGCCGAATTCGACTCGCTCTACGACTCCGCCGTCAAGCAAGGCGTTGCCAATGGGCAGACGGCGCCCGAGAAGGGCTCTGCCGAGGAGACGACGTTGAAGCAGCAGGTGATGCAGAGTCTCGTGCAGAACGCAGAGATCGCGCAGGAAGCCGCCGCCAAGAAGGTCAAGGTCGATCCCAAGAAGGTCGACGCCGATCTCGAGGCGTTCAAGCTCCAGTGCTGTGAGAACAAGCCAGCTAAGTACAAGAAGTACCTCAAGGATCAGGGTCTGACCGAAGCCCAGTTGATGGCACAGTTCGAGTTGCGTCAGCAGGCTCAGGGGCTCTATGACGATGTCACTAAGGGCGTCAAAGTGACGGCCGAAGAGGCGCAGAAGCAGTTCGACAAGGATAAGAAGGCGAAGTACACGACTGCGCAATCGCGCAAGGTCGCGCACATCCTGCTCGACGTCGCTCCCAAGGGGAAGGGCACGGAAGCCGATTGTGTCAAGGCTGCTGAGGTCCTCAAGGAAGTCGAGGCCAACCCGAAGGACTGGAAGGCGCTGGTCAAGAAGTACTCGGCCGACCCTGGTTCGAAGGACACGGGTGGCGAGTACACGATCACCGATGACGAGAACTGGGACGCCGATTTCCGTAAGGGTGCTTTCGGTCTCGCCGACACGGGTGACATCACGGATCCGCCGGTCCAGTCGCAGTTCGGCTGCCACATCATCAAGGCGCTCGGCCCGATTACGCCCGCCACGGTCAAGGCGTTCGACGAGGTCAAGCAGCAAATCATCGACGAGCTGACGCAGGCCAAAAAGAACGAGGCTGCGACGAAGTGGTTCGAGGGCGTGCAGAAGTCGTACGAGAGCAAGACGGCCTTCGCTAAGGGCTACTCGATGCCGCCGGCACAGACCACTTCGACGGCAACGACTACGGGCTAACGGATGGCGGCTCGGCGCGTCGTCGCACTGGGCGGGGGAGACCCGTCTAGTGTGCCGGCGCTGGGCCTCGAAGAGCTCGTGCGTGCGGGCGTCGCAGACATCCGCACGACGGATGTCCTTGCCGCTTGGCTGGCCGAGCGCGGAGTTGCGCACGAGACGTCAGCCGCGTTGATTGCGACGGATGATCTGTCGGCGTGGCGCCTTGTGCGTGACGACGCAGCACTCGAGTGCGTGCCCGCCCGCGAGGAGCTCGCGGCACGCGCGACCGCGGCAGCGCTCGGCGCATTGTGGGAGATCACTGTGAGGCTTCGTCGCGAGTGCCCGTGGGATCGCGAGCAGACTCCAGCGACGATCGTGCAGCACACGATTGAGGAGGCCTACGAGTTGGCCGATGTCGCGCTTGCAGGGCCACCTGGCCCGAAGCTCGTAGACGAGCTGGGGGACCTGCTCTTTCAGTCCTTCATCCTGTCGTTGATGACGCGCGAGGTTGGTGCGGGGGATCTCTCCGACGTTGCCCAAGGCATCTCCGACAAGTTGATCCGGCGGCATCCGCACGTTTTTGGCGAGACGACTGTCGAGACCAGCGCCGACGTTTTGGACCGCTGGGAGGGCATCAAGCGAGAGCAGGAAGGCCGTGAGGGCATCTTCCACGACATTCCCGACTCGTTGACGACGATGTTGGTGGCCCTCAAGACGCAGAAGCGGGCTGCTGCGATTGGGTTCGACTGGGTCGAGTGGACGGGCGCAGAGGTTTCGGTGCGGGCCGAACTCGACGAGTTGGTCGAGGCGCTCGCGGAACATCCGGTCGCTGGGCCCGAGCCCGATCCGGCAGTGCGAGCCGAGGCAGGCGACATTCTGTTCGCCGCGATCAACCTGTTGCGCCTCGTTAAGGTCGATCCCGAAACGGCGTTGCGTGCGGCCACCAAGCGCTTTCGGCTGCGCGTTGAGGAGGCCGAACGGATCGCTGCGGAGGAGGGCGTCGAGTTCTCAGCGCTGCCGACCGATGACCAAGAGCGGTACTATCGCGCCGCGAAGACTCGCTTGGCCGACCAGGCACCCGACGAAGGAACAGCATGAGCGCAATCACCTCGGTTCACGGACGACAGATCCTCGACTCGCGTGGCAATCCGACCGTTGAGGTCGATGTCGTGCTCGAGGATGGTGCGCGTGGCCATGCTGCTGTGCCATCGGGTGCGTCGACGGGTCAGTGGGAGGCAGTTGAGCTCCGCGACGGTGGCTCGGCCTGGGGCGGCAAGGGTGTCACGCACGCGGTTGGTCACGTCAACGGCGAGATTGCCGACTGCCTGCGCGGAATGGATGCTGCCGACCAGCGCGCGCTCGACACGGCACTGATCGAACTTGACGGCACGCCTGCCAAGGGTCGCCTCGGCGCCAATGCCATCCTTGGCGCATCGCTTGCAGCTGCCCACGCCGCCGCTGCCAGTGCGGGCGTCGAGTTGTTCGAGTGGGTCGGTGGAGCCGATGCCAACGTGCTGCCGGTGCCGATGATGAACGTCATCAACGGCGGCATGCATGCGGATAACGCGCTCGATCTGCAGGAGTTTATGATCATGCCCGTTGGAGCGAAGAGCTTCAGTGAGGGTCTCCAGATGGGTGTCGAGACGTTTCATGCCCTCCGGGCAGACGTCAAGAAGCGTGGCCTCTCGACCGCTGTCGGTGACGAGGGTGGAGTCGCGCCCGACCTCTCCTCGAACGAGGAGGCTCTGCGGCTGATCATGGGGGCGATCGAGAGCGCGGGGTATCGTCCGGGCGAAGATATCGCGATTGCGCTCGATCCGGCGATGACCGAGCTGTACGACGTCGAGGCAGGGCTCTACCGGCTGCCGAGCGATGGGCGTAATCTCGATTCTGAGGGGATGGTCGCGTTCTGGGCCGACCTCGCCGACCGTTATCCAATCGTCTCGATCGAGGATGGCTGCTCGGAGGACGATTGGGACGGGTGGGCGCTGCTCACGAAGACGCTGGGCGATCGTGTGCAGTTGGTGGGCGACGATCTCTTCGTTACGAACCCGGAGCGCCTGCGGATGGGGATCGAACGGGGAGCCGGTAATGCGCTGCTCGTCAAGGTCAACCAGATCGGCACGCTCTCCGAGACGCTCGACGCGATTGCGGTTGCGGGCTCGGCGGGAATGCGTTCTGTGATGTCGCACCGCTCCGGTGAGACAGAAGACGTCACGATCGCCGATCTTGCGGTTGCTGCGGCGACGGGCCAGATCAAGACGGGTGCACCATCGCGCTCGGATCGTGTTGCCAAGTACAACCGTCTCCTACGCATCGAGGAACTGCTGGGCGACAAGGCGTCGTATCCGGGCCGCGCCGCGTTCGCTCAGACGCACTGATCTCGAATCTGTAACAACGTGTGCGGGCCCCCCATTTAGGGCAGGAGATAGCCGTCAACCGGTCGTACAGTCAGGGCAGAGCGCTGAATCTCCCGATTCGCGCGAGAACTCCTGATGGCCACTCGCTCCACAGCCCGTTACACCAAGCACCGTCAGCAGGCGGCCGTGCGCCGTCGACGGATCGTGCTGTTGCTCGTGCTCGCGACGGCGCTCGTCGTCGTCGGTGGCGCGATGGCGTGGCCGCGCGGCGAGGATCCAACCAGCTCGCAGGTTGCTGTGGTTCCGGCCAAGGCGAAGGCAAAGGACAAAGCCAACGTCGATGCACAGCAGCCGGCTGAGCAGGCACAGACGACAGCAGCAGAGGTTGCAGCTGCGGGTGACGGAGCAGCCGATGGTGGCGTTCCTGTCGATCCGGGCCAGATCCTGCCCGATTGGGAGCCTTCGCCGCAGGCGAAAGCCGCTATCGCAACAGCGCTTGCGAATGGGCGTCCGCCGCAGTTCATCGTTTCGTCGTTCGACGGCGCAGCCGACTATCGCATGTATCAGCGCTGGCTCAAGGTGGCCGATGACGTTGGTGCCCGCTTCACCTTCTTCGTCAGCGGTATCTACATGTTGTTGCCGGAGAAGAAAGATGTGTATCAGCCGCCCCAAGCACCACGAGGATTCTCGAATCTCGGTGGCTATGCCGAACTTGCTGGGCCGAAGTCGGCTGCCGAAAATCTCGTCGACAACGTCACCGACTTCAACACTGCCCGCGCATTGGGACACGAGATTGGTTCTCACTACGTCTCGCATCTCTGCGAACAGTCGGACGCTTGGTCGTCGGCAGAGTGGGTGAGTGAGCAGTCTCAGTGGGAGCAGTTCATGCTCGACCCAGCGGGCGTCAATGGTCTCAGCAACATTCCAACACCGATCTACACGAAGCAGGACTTCCATGGCGGTCGCACGCCATGCCTGTCGGGCAACAAGCCACTGCTGTATGACGCGATGAAGCAGGTTGGGTTCGAGTACGACGCGAGCCAGGCCGGCATCCTCGGGGCGTGGCCGACGAAGCAGCAGGGACTCTGGAACTTTGCGTTGCCGTCGATCAAGCGTGTCGGGTCGAAGTACGACACCATGGCGATGGACTACAACTTTTATGTCAACCATGGCCAGGCTGAGACGCAGGCTCAGGCCGACGAGTTTGAACAGACGACCTACCAGAGCTACATGAATGCGATCAACTCGCTGTACCGCGG
>CAXNNM010000024.1:0-8613 GCA_964203735.1 Gaiellales bacterium
GGAATGGTCGCGATCGGCGACCGCTGGCAGCCATTCGCCAGCGAAGGCGGCCACATCGACTACGGCCCACGTGGAACTCACGAGGATGCGCTGTTGCTGTACCTCCGCGAGCACTACCCCGACTGGGAGCACGTCAGCGCCGAGCGCGTCGTCTCGGGCCCTGGTCTCGTCCACATTTGGGAGTTCGTCACACAGACGGAGCGCGCACAGGCCGGAGCCGACCTGTTGGCCGCGATGACTTCTGGCAATCCTGGAGTTGCAATCTCACAGGCCGCCCTTGCAGGCTCCGACCCCAGCGCCGAGCTCGCGGTGGAGATGTTTGTGCATGCGTACGGTGCACAAGCTGGCAACCTCGCACTCGTCTTGCTCTCGACGGGCGGTATGTACATCGGTGGCGGCATCGCTCCGCAGATCCTGCCGATTCTTCGTCGCGGCGGGTTCTTGAAGGCGTTTCAAGCCAAGGGACGCTACGACGGTCTGCTCGAGAACATGGCGGTCCGTGTGATCCTCGACGATCTCTGCGCGCTGCGCGGCTCGGCCCGTTTCGCCCTCACCCAGCTAGAAGAGCGAGGCTAACCATGCAGGTACGTAACCTTGATCGCGACGCGGAGCCCTTCATCACTGCGGACGGCTCGACGATTCGCGAGCTCCTCAACGTCGTGCACCCACCGACGCGGAATCAGAGCCTCGCGGAGGCCTCGTTGCCCGCGGGCACCGCCACCGTGCGCCATCACCACGCGGTAGCCGAGGAGATCTACTTCATCCTCGAGGGCACAGCCACAATGGAACTCGACGGCGACCAACGCGAAGTGGCACCGGGCGACGCGATTTTGATCCCACCCGGCGCCTGGCACCAGATTTCTGCACACACAGACCTCCGCCTCCTGTGCTGCTGCGCCCCGCCCTACCGGCACGAGGACACGTACTTCGACTGAATCGGTATTCTGCAGCCACACGTACTGGAGGGAACAACTGTGGCTGGCATGGGCATCGATGGAATCAGCGAGATCCTCGGCGATAAAGCCGACGATCTGCTCGGACACACCTGCACGACGATCGACAAGGATCGCCTGCACCTCCCGGGCCCCGACTTCGTTGAGCGCGTGATGCGCGACAGTGATCGCTCGGTGCCAGTGCTTCGCAATTTGCAGACGATGTACAACGCTGGGCGCCTCGGCGGCACCGGCTACCTCTCGATCTTGCCGGTCGATCAGGGCATCGAGCATTCGGCGGGCGCCTCGTTCGCTAAAAATCCCGACTACTTCGACCCGGCCAACATTGTCGAGCTCGCGATCGAAGGCGGCTGCAACGCAGTCGCCTCGACCTTGGGCGTGCTTGGCTCGGTCTCCCGCAAGTATGCGCATCGCATTCCGATGATGCTGAAGCTCAACCACAACGAGTTCCTCAGCTATCCGAACGGCTACGACCAGATCATGTTCGCCTCGGTCAATCAGGCGTTCGAGATGGGCGCAGTCGCGGTCGGCGCCACGGTCTACTTTGGCTCGGAAGAGTCGAAGCGCCAGATCATGGAAGTCTCTGACGCCTTCCAGGCTGCCCACGAGTTGGGCATGGCGACGGTGCTGTGGTGCTACCTCCGCAACAGCGCCTTCTCGGCCAAGGATGGCGGCCCTGACTATCACGCCGCAGCCGATCTGACGAGCCAGGCGAATCACCTCGGCGTCACGATCCAGGCCGACATCATCAAGCAGAAGGCTCCCGAGACGGCAGCCCCAGGCTTCCTCGATATCAACTTCGGTAAGACCGACAAGCGCGTCTACGAAAACCTGATGACGCCTCACCCGATCGACATGACCCGCTACCAGCTCGCTGGTTGTTACATGGGCCGCGCAGGACTGATCAACTCGGGCGGCGCCTCGGGCGACAACGATCTGCACGACGCAGTCTCGACGGCTGTCGTCAATAAACGCGCTGGCGGCATGGGCATGATCTCCGGCCGCAAGGCGTTCCAGCGACCGCGCAACGAGGGCATTGCACTCCTCAACGCGATCCAGGACGTCTACCTCTGCGACGACGTCACAATCGCGTAAGCCCTAGGCGGACATCACATCCGCGCGGTTGTGATGTCCGCCTAGATCAACGGTCGCTGGCCAACAACAGGACATCACAACCGCGCGGATGTGATGTCCGCCTAGTCCTCTACATGCCCCACGCACGCTAGGATTGGCACGAATCCGAGACCGACGAGGACAGCTCATGGCCGACAAAGCAAAAACACCACCTCCCCCGAAGAAGCCACACTCCAAGGATGGTGGGTCGCGCCGCAACCTCTGGGTGATCATCGGTGTCGCTGCAGTCGTCGCCGCGATCGCTGCTGGGGTGCTGATCTACGTCTCCCAGCAGTCGAGCACCCCCAGCAATGGGAGCGGTGCCAGCGCGGCCGACGTCGCAGCCGGCAAGCTGAAGGGCGTCAAAGAGGTCACCGCACGCTTTGAGGGCATCCCACAGAACGGCAACACCCTCGGCGATCCAGCCGCGCCGGTCACGATCACGGAGTACGCCGACCTACGTTGTCCAGCCTGCCAGAGTTTCGCTCTCGACCAAATGCCTCAGGTCATCACCGACCTCGTCAAGTCCGGCCAGGCCAAGTATCAGTTTCGGATCTGGCCCATCCTAGGGACGGATTCCGTGTTGGCAGCACAGTGTGGCATCGCAGCGCAGCAGCAGAACAAGCTGTTTGAGTATCAGGACATCTGGTACATCAACCAGCAGGACGAGATGACCGACTATGCAACGCCCGCCTTCTGCAACGGCATTGCCACGTCGCTCGGTCTCGATCTGACCACGTTCGATAAGGACCGCCAGAACGAGACTCTCTGGAGCCCCGAGATTCAGGACGTCCAAGTCGTCGCGGCCCAGCAGGGCTTCGGTGGTACGCCGTCATTCATCATCACCGGCCCCAAGGGTGAGAAGGTTCTGGGTGGAGCGATTCCAACGGCCGAGACTATCGCCGCAACAGTCAAAGCCGTCTCCTAACGCGTGGAGGTCCCCACCGTCGACGCGGTTGCCGAATCGCCAAGCGCGATCTGGCGCCGCGTCGAGGGGGCACTTGAGGACTTGGGCGGCGGCGTTGTTGAAGCCGAGGTACAGAAGTGTTTCCGCGCCTCGTCAGGGCACGTCTATCTCGATCTGACCGATGGCGAGGCGCTCGTCAAGTGCGTGATCTGGAAGAGCAACGCCGACCGGATTACCGAGCTGCCTCACGAAGGCCAACTGATCCAGGCGCGCTACTCAAAGATTCGCGTCTACGCCAAAAATGGTTCGATCTCGCTCGACGTCAATGCGATTCGCGGTGCCGGCGAAGGCGAGCTGCTCGCCCGTGTCCATGAGGCACTCGCACGGTTGGTGGCAGATGGACTCACTGATCCGGAGAGCAAGCTCCCCATCCCCCGCTTTCCTCGCCGTGTCGGACTTGTGACGGGCCGCGGGTCGGACGCTGAGGCAGATGTCATCCGCGCCCTTCGGGATCGCTTTGCACCAACTCGAATCGCCGTCTCCTACTCCCTCGTCCAAGGCGTTAACGCCGTGCCCGAGCTGATCGACGCCTTGGCGCGGCTCGACATGGAGCCCGACGTGGATGTGATCATTCTGGCCCGCGGCGGTGGCAGCGTCGAAGACCTGCTGCCCTTCTCTGATGAGCGCCTCTGCCGCGCAATCGCTGCACTCGGAACGCCGGTCGTGACGTCGATCGGCCACACCAAGCAGCGTCCGAACTGCGACCACGTCGCCAGTGCCGCCGCCGAGGTGCCCGCCCGAGCCGCTGAGCGCGTGGTGCCAAGCGCCGCCGAGCTTGTCGAACGGATCGACCGGCGCATCGCGGAGCTGACGGGGATCGCGTGGGGTCTGCTCGCGTCCGCCGAGGCTCAGATCGACCGTAGCGCGATGCGTCCGGCTGGACAGGCCGCGTTGATTGCCCGGCTCGGACGCATCGACCTTGCCGGACAGTCACTCTCCCATGCGCTCGTGACCACGGCGACCACGCCGCGGGAGCGGATCACGCGGAGCGCCACGACGATGCTTCAGGCGCTCCAAGCCGTTCCCCGCGCAGCCTCGCTCGATGCCGTCCGCGAACGTCTTGGCCGCGCCACAGGCGCGCTGCGCCACCAACTAGCGCTCGGTGCGACTTCACTCACGGGCGCCCTCAACCTGGTACGGGCCCGTGACTGGCGCGAGCGCGGGTTCGCGCTCGTTCGCCTCGCGACGGGCGAGCTCGTGTCCAGCACCGACGGCCTCGCTGCCGGACAACATGTGACTATTCAATTGAAGGGCGGAGCGCTTGCGGCAACGATCGAGCACGTCCATCCCGACGAGACGGAGACCGAGCAATGAGCAAGCCACAACACGTGTCGTTTGAGAAGGGCCTTGAGCGACTCGAGGCGATTGCGGAGCGACTTGGCGAGGCCGAGCTGAGTGTCGAGGAGACGATTGGTCTGCTGCGTGAAGGCAAGGGTCTAGAGCAGGCGCTGCGTGGCTACCTCGAGACGGCAGAGCACGACCTGCAAGAGATCGAGGCCGGGCGGGGACTGACGGAATTTGTGATCGACCGTCCAGCGGACCCACCAAAGTCCTAGTCGCAATCCGCGCACAGTGATCGGATCTGTCACGCTTCGCTCGATGGCTGATCCGATCATTCGCTGCGAAGGTGTCACCCGCACCTTCGGCAATCGCACTGCCCTCGACAATGTCACGTTGACCGTCGAGCCTGGCCGCTGCTTCGGCTTTCTTGGCCCCAACGGCGCCGGCAAGACGACGCTGATTCGTTGCCTCCTTGGGCTTGCTCGCCCGACGAGCGGCAACATCGTGGTGCGCGGCTTCGACATCAGCCGCGAGCCCGCTGCCGCACTGGCCCGCGTGGGCGCGATCGTCGAAGAGCCGCGCTTCTACGGCTACCTCAGCGGTCGCCAGAATCTTGAACTGTGGGCAGCCTACGTTGGTGATGACGCGCTCACCCGCGTGCCAGCATTGCTGTCCCGCGTGGGGCTCGATACCCGCGCTGGCGACAAAGTTTCAACGTACTCGCTCGGCATGCGCCAGCGCCTTGGCGTCGCGCGAGCACTCTTGTCCGATCCAGAGGTGCTCGTCTTGGACGAGCCGACGAATGGTCTCGACCCAGATGGGGTCGCCGAGTTTCGCGTCCTGATCCGTTCGCTCGTCGAGCAGGATGGTCGCGCCGTGTTCATTTCGTCGCACCTCCTCGACGAGATCGAGAAAATTTGTGACGACCTCGCGATCGTCAACCAGGGCCGTGTGATCACATCGGGAACGTTGGCCGACCTGATCGCGGCCGGCGGGCGCGAGTTGAGGATTGAGTGTGACGACGCAGCACGCGCCGAAGCGTTGCTGCGTGCGCTGCCGACGGTCACGGCCGTGACCGTCTCGGCCGACGGCACGCTGTCGGTGCAGTTGGCTCCCGATTCGACCGAGACACGCGCCGGCGTCAATCGCAAACTGATCGAAGCCGGGCTCGCCGTCAGCCGACTCGAACCACGCGAGGATTCGCTCGAGGAGCGCTACCTATCGCTCGTGCACGAGGCGGGTCAGGCATGATCGCCGTCGCCCGAGCCGACCTGCGACGCATGCTCGCTCGTCGCGGCCTGATCCTGGCGAGCGCACTCGTCCCTGTCGCGATTGTGCTGGTGCTCGCGGCCGTCTTGATGTTCCTGCACGTCCGTAATGCGGTTGATCACCCGTCCGTGGGTGGCTCGTCGTTTTTCTCGTTTGTTTCGCTGCTTGGCATTATCTCGGTCGTGTTCGGCACGGTGATCGGTGCCATCTTTGGCGCCGAGGACGTCGCCAACGGCACGCTGCGGTACATCTTGCTGACCGGCTTTTCGCGCCTGCGACTCTTTCTCACAAGAATCCCCGTGCTGGCAATCGTGGCGATCGGTGTGGCACTTCCGGCGTTCGTTCTCTTACTGATCGGTGCGCTGATCCTTCCGCACGCAGGCGAGCCGAGCGTTACTGCGAGCGATGTCGGACGCCTGCTGCTCAGCCTCGTGCTCAACGTCGGCATCTACGCGTTGATTGCCTACGGCATCGGCGTCGCGATTCGTTCGACGGGCGGCGCGATTGCCGTCGCGCTCGGACTCAACCTGATCGGAATCAGCCTGTTCAACCTGATTACCCTCGCGGTGCCAGGCGTCAAGCCTTGGCTGCTCGATTCGGCACTCACCCGCGTCTCCGACGGTGGCGATACCAGCATTGCGATTGCGATCGTCGCGTTGATCGTCTGGCCCGGCGTGTTTCTCGCCATTGGCCTCGTTCGCGCGTTGCGCACTGAGGCCTAGTGCCGCACGTTTCGTCGGAAATCGCTCCTGGCTGCTTTGCGGCGCCACTCGCCTCCCTCGGGCGCGACACGGTACCGACGGGTGAGCACTTCGTTCGCAGCCACTTCGCCGTACCCCAGCTCGACCCGGATCTGCACGCCATCGAAATCACGGGGCTCGTCAAGCGCTCGGTACGCTGGACGCTGAATGACTTTCGCAAGCTGTCGCAGATCTCGACGCATGTGACCCTCGAGTGCGCCGGGCATCGCCGCTTGGAGCTCGACCCGCCAGCGCCCGGCGTGCCATGGCAACTCGGTGCGGTCAGCCATGCTCGTTGGGCGGGCGCGCAGCTGGCGGACCTTTTTGAGATTGTGCGCCCACTCCCCGAGGCCACGCACATCGTCTTGAGCGGTGCGGACGCGGGTGATGTTAAGGGCCGCACGGAACCAGAAGCGTTTGCGCGCGCTGTCCCTCTACGCGATCCTGTAGTGCGCGAGATCATCCTCGCCTGGTCGATGAACGGACAAGGACTGACGCCCGAGCACGGCGCCCCACTCCGTGCCGTCGTCCCCGGGTGGTACGCCGTGTCGTCGGTCAAGTGGCTCAGCCGCATCGAGTTTGTCAGCCACGAGTTCGACGGCTTCTTTCAGGCGGTCGACTATCGCGTCAAGGAGGCAGGCGAAGACGGACCGGGCCGCGAGCTCACCGTCATGCCCACGCACTCGCTCATTACGTCGCCCAGCGAGTCCGAGACGATCCACGCGGGCGCAGTGGTGGTGGCGGGAACGGCCTGGGGCGGCGTCGGCGGCATTGGCCCCGTTGAACTCCAAGTCGACGACGGGGACTGGCAACGGGTTCGCACGGAGCCTGGCCCGGGCATTCACGCCCCAACGCAGTTTGCACACACGATCGACCTTGCCCCCGGGACACACACGGTGCGCGCGCGTGCCACCGATCGCAAAGGCAACACGCAACCCGACTCGATCCCGTGGAACAGCCGCGGCTACGGCGTCAATACCGTGCACACACTGACGCTAAACGTCATCTAGCGCCCTGCGTCAGCGTGCTTTGCGACGCGGCCGCCACGGCGACTGCCAGCGCCGCGGCGAGCGGTACGCCCTCTGCGATGCCCGCGGCGAGCGTGCCACACAGGCAATCGCCGGCACCCGTCGTGTCGATGGCGTCAACGATCGGCGCAGCGATGTGCTGCACACCGTCGGCCGTACACAGCAACGCACCCTCCTGCCCAAGCGTGACAATCACCGCGGCTCCGGTCTGTTGCTGCA
Source organism: Gaiellales bacterium (assembly GCA_964203735.1). GTDB lineage: Bacteria > Actinomycetota > Thermoleophilia > Gaiellales > F1-60-MAGs149 > F1-60-MAGs149. The sequence goes on from CAXNNM010000024.1 coordinate 7,571, forward strand.
GCAGCACGGCTGCTTGCTCGGGGTCACTCTCGCCCGTCAGATCGGCCGCCTCATGTTCGTTAGGTACGAGCAGCGGATGACACGCGAGCAGGCGGGGTGGCAGCGGTCGCGATGGCGCGGGATTGACAACGACGCTCCAGCCCGCCAGCGCGGCAGCCTCAGCCGCTTGACAGAGGGCCGGGTCGGGCGCTTCGAACGACAGGAGGAGCGCGCCGCGAGCGCCAGTCAGCGCCTCCGTGGGGAACTCCTCAACGAGGCGATTCGCACCGGGAGCGACTGCAATCTGATTCCCACCGTCGGCCGCCACGGTAATCAACGCCACACCGGTCGCAGCGGCACTGGTCTGACGTACGTACGTCGTATCGACCTTGCTGCCAGCGAGGTCGGCGAGGGCAGAGGCACCGTCTGCGTCCGCGCCTACGCACCCCACCAGCTGCACCTGTGCTCCCGCCTTCGCGGCTGCCACTGCCTGGTTCGCGCCCTTGCCACCACCGAAACGCTGGAAGGAGCCACCCGAGACGGTCTGTCCCGCTTGCGGGAGGCGCTCAACCGTGACCACGAAGTCGACGTTAACGGAGCCGACGACAACCACGTTGCCCATCAGACGACGTCTCTCACGTCGTCGCCGACGCGAGGATTTCGGCGTTCGTCAGCGCCGTTGCACCGTACATCTGCTCGGCATACGCCAGACCCGTCGCATTGTCTTCCGGTGTAAAAGCGGTGATGCCATCCGTGGCCAAGACCACGCGATAGCCGGCGATGAAGGCATCGCCCGCGGTGTGTTGCACGCAGATGTGCGCATGCTGGCCCGTCACGATCACCGTCTCGACGCCACGCTGGCGCAGGTGCATATCGAGGCCCGTCTGATGAAATCCCGAGTAATAGCGCTTGCCGAACTCGACATCTCCAGGCTCGGGCGCCAGCTCTGGAATCACCTGCGCACCGGGCGTTCCAGCCAGCGCATGCGGCCCCCACAGCTGTTCTTCGACGTCGCCCGGGAGGTGCGCATCGTTGACGTAACAGATCGGCCAGCCGCGCTCGCG
>CAXNNM010000025.1:0-8594 GCA_964203735.1 Gaiellales bacterium
GTCCTGTGTGTTCGCGGGCGAGAATGCCTTCTGGAACTGCTCCCTCAACGCTGCCTCCGATGGCCAGTCGATCGCGAACGTCAAGATCTACGATCCCGGCAAACGCGTCTGGAGCGTGACGATCCCCCGCAACGGCGCCCCGGCAACGCGCCTGACCGAGAAGACTGCGACAGCGATCGCCGCCAAAGATCCCAAGGCAGCAGCGTGGATTGCCCGCTACCGCGACCATGACCGGCCGGTGCGTTCCTTTGCCACGCTCGATCTGGGCACGTGGCGCGTCAAGTGGTATAGCGGTGCCAGCCAGATCGCTGAGGTCGGGGTGCTCGACACCACAAAGGCAATCTCGTACGTGCGTACTGGTCCGCAGGTTGCCTGGTCGATGGCACGGGGAGGCCAGGGTTTTGGGCGCTTAATCAACGAGCCGTGGGCCATTGGCACGCTGATCCTGATCTTCGCTCTCGTGATGCTTGATTGGCGGCGCCTGCGCTCGTGGCGGACGCTCGACATCTTTGCGATCGTGTCGCTGGCGGCCTCGCTGTGGTGCTTCAACCGCGGTCTGATCTTCTGGGCCGTGCCGCTCCAATACCCGCCGCTCGTCTACCTGTTGGCGCGCATGATCATGATCGGTACGGGTCGTAGCGCCCGCCCAGCGTTTACCACGCGCCTGCCGTTCTGGGTGATGATTGTGCTGATCCTCGTCCTGGCCGGCGGCCGTGTTGGCTTCAATGCCTACTCGTCCAACGTCGTCGATGTCGGCTACGCCGGTGTCGTGGGTGCCGATCGCATCCTCGATGGTCGGAGTCCCTATGGCAGCTTTCCCACCAAGACCGCCACCCCCTGCGGCACGCGTTATTCGGATGGCAACTACAGCGGCTACATCCAACCCAATGGACGCTGCGAGACGGCGATCGAGCGGGGTGACACCTACGGGCCCGCGATGTACGCGGCCTACGTCCCTGGCGTTGCTGCGCTCGGCTGGAGCGGGCGCTGGGACGACCTCCCGGCGGCACACTTTACAACTGGCTTCTTCGACCTCCTCGCAGGCATCGGCTTAGCGCTGTTTGGGTGGCAGTTCGGGGGTCGACGGCTGGCCGCTGCGATGGCGCTGTTCTGGTTCGCCGTACCGTGGACGGCGTATACGTTTATGAGCGACTCGAACGACACGATCGTGGCCGCATACCTTGCCTGGAGTGCTGCGTTGATTGCCCGTCCGGTCGGCCGTGGGGCGTTTGTGATGCTCGCAGCGCTGGCCAAGTTTGCGCCACTCATCCTGCTGCCCCTCTGGCTGAGGCTCGACCGCCAACCACCCCCACCCCGTGGTGAGTGGGCGTATGGCGAACCGGCCTTGCAGCAGTCGCGCATCGCGCGCCTCTGGGCTTATGTCCGCCCCGGACCGGGCTCTGGTCGCACATTCCTTGGCATGGCGCTCGTCACGATTCTGCTGGCTGCGATGTTGATAGCACTCGATGGGACCGGCGCTTTACGGACCTTCTGGGACCGCACGTTTGGGTGGCAGCTCGATCGACCGTCGCCCTTCTCGATCTGGGATTGGGGCGAGTATCCCGGCTTCCCGGATCTGGCCATTGTTCAGAAGATTCTCAAGGCTGCGCTCGTCTTCGGGGCGATCGCGCTGTTCTTTGTTCCGCGCCGACTCGACGCCACACGCGCCTTGGCGTTTGCCGGCGCCTTGATGATCGGCTTCCAGCTCGTACTGACCCATTGGATGTATCTGTACCTGCCGTGGGTGATGGTGTTCGTCGCGATCGCCCTGCTCGCGCCCCGCGTTGGCATGCCCCGCACCCGCCGGGTCGACGAGCTCGATAGTGCACTGCCTCGTCGCGAGCGCCAACGCGTAGCGGGCGACTAAATCAGGCAGAACGCCGAAATGCTTCGGCACTCGTCGCGTGACCAGCTTCGTCGCACGTAATTAGCACGCCTTCGAGCCGGACATCCTCGGAGGCTGGCTCGAGGCGCTGTGGCTGCTGCAAGATGAAGCGCCGCAACGAGAGTTCTTTTTTCGCGCCGATGACAGAGTCGTGTGGTCCGGTCATGCCCGCGTCGGTGATGTACGCGGTTCCACCCGGCAAGACGCGTGCGTCGGAGGTCTGCACGTGCGTATGGGTGCCGACGACCGCTGTCGCTCGGCCGGCAAGGTGCCAGCCCATCGCGACCTTCTCGCTGGTGGCTTCGGCGTGGACATCGATCAGCACGATCGGGGTCGAGCGATGTGCCTCGTCGAGCAGCGCGTCCACGACCGAGAACATCGACTGCGCCGGCTCCATCGTGAACGACCCGAGCAGGTTGATCACGGCGACCGGCTGACCACTGCTGGTCGGAATGATCTGCAGCCCTCTGCCTGGCAATTTGTCCAGCAGGTTGGCGGGCCGCACGACACGATCGGCTTCGATCAGGTACGGGCCGATCTCCTTGCGCCGCCACAGGTGGTTGCCGAGCGTGAGACAGTCGGCGCCAGCGGCGAGGAGTCGCTCGGCGAGCTTCGGTGTCAGACCCGCACCATCGGCGGCGTTCTCCGCGTTGACCACCACGCAGTCGAGCTCGAGTTCGGCGCGGAGCAGGCGGAGTCTCGATTCGATCGCGGACACGCCGGGAGCGCCGTAGACGTCTGCGAGAAACAGGATCCTCACGAGGCAGCCACTGCCGTTGCAGGTCGTACCTCGAGATGGATGCGATTGCCGCCATCCTGCGTGTACTTGCTGATCAGCGGGTCGAGGGCGCCCGTAACATCGACGATGCGTCCAAGCGTCGTCCATGCTTCAGGTCGCGTCGACACCGGCGTGCCGACCGAAAGCTTCGGATCAGAGCGGATCCCCGTGGCAATCACAACGACTCCAGGGTTGGCAATCGGTTCAATCGCGATCTGGTCACCATAGGCGGCGCCCTCCACGATCAACGGCGTAATCGAGAGCACCTTGCCATCGACCGGCGTATACGTGTCGGTACCGACGAGGGCACCAATATCGACAGAGGTTGGGTCGCCGTCGACCTGATACTCCGGTCCTCCGGCAGCATCCCCCGAGAACGAGGAGATGATGCGTGCCACGATGCCCTCGTCCAGCGGCTGTCCAACCGGCTCGAGTGGCAAGGCATCCGCGCCCATCACGGGATGAAAGAGAATCGCTGTGATGCGTGACTGTTGCACTGGCACGAGCAACACGACTTGGTCCTGACGCGCGAGCGCCTGGGGCCGCGGCGCGCCCGATGGCAAGATCCGCGTGGCTGGTGCAAGCGAGGGAATCAGGTCGACGCCACCGAAGTGCGCGAGCTGTAGACCACCCACGACGACGATGCCGAGCACGAGAGCGCACGCCACCCAAATGCGCGCGCGGCTGGCCTTCCGCACCGGCGTGGTGGGTGGCGGAAGGAGGATGTCGACGCCCGACCCCGTCAACTCTACGGTCGCGACATCGGCCTGCTCATCGTGCACGACCATAGGCCGAGTGTACCCGCGCAGAGCGCAGGCCTACGGCAGCGCTTCCGCAGTTGTGGTGGATGCAGTCGCCCCTGGGGCTTGTGTCGCCGGGGGTACGTCGGTCGTCGTGGTCGCTGCAGGAGCCGCAGGCACGGTGACGGTTTGCTGTGGCGGAGGCATCGAGAGCGTCAGGTCTGGAGCGGAGACCGAGGAGACGATGCGGTTCTCAAACTGTGAGGTAAAGCCATTCCAGGCCACCGGGTTCTTCGGCGCGGCGAAGTTGACCGGTGGCGTGCCGGCCAGCGCCGAATCCATGAAGAGATGCCAGATATCAGCAGGCAGCGTCGGGCCGGAGACGGCTCCGACGCCCTCAACGTTGTAGAGCGACTTCGTCTCATCGGGATAGCCAATCCAGACGCAGGTCGCGAGCGTGGGTGTGTAGCCGCAGAACCACGCGTCGGTGTGGTTGTCGGTGGTGCCGGTCTTGCCCGCCTCGGGACGATCGTCCGACATCAAGGCGCCGGTACCAGTGCCAGAACGCATGTTTTCGCCGAGGATGCGTGTCACCTCGGCCGCGACGCCATCCTCGATCACCCTGACCCCACGAGTGCGCTTGCCGAGCAATTTCTGTCCCTCTGCATCGAGTACCGATTCGATCGCCGTTGGTGGGTGGTAGATGCCGCCGTTTGCGAGCGTTGCGTAGGCCGTCGTCATCTCGAGGGGCGAGACGCCGTTCGCGCCGAGCGTGATCGATGGCACTGGCTCCAGCGGCGACGAACGTACGCCGAGCCGCTCTGCCATGTCGACGATGTTGGCCGGGCCGACATCGATCGCGAGCTGGGCGTAGACCGTGTTGTCAGACGCGAGGGTTGCATTTTCGAGTGAGACTGCGCCGGCATAGTTGTCGCCCGCTGTGGCGACGGTCCAGGTTGGCGAGTTCTCATCGGGACGCCAGGTGAACGGCGCCGACATGTACGTCGTCGCGCTCGGATCGATGCCCTGCTCGATCGCCGTGGCCAGCGTGATCGGCTTAAAGGTCGAGCCTGGCTGGCGGCGGCTCTGCGAGGTCAGGTCGAACTGGTCGGTGCGAAAGTAGCGCGTCGAGGCCATCGCCACGATCTCGCCGGTTTTCGGCCGAATCGCGACGATCGCTGCATCGGGATCGCCTGCTGTCGGCAGAACCTTCTTCATCGCGGCCCGCGCCTCGCGCTGCAGCACGGGGTCGAGGGTCGTGTTGATCTTCAGACCACCTGCACGGACTGCAGCCTCACCAAAATCGGGCTCTTGCGCCAACTCGTTCGCGACGTAGCGCACGAAGAAGCTCTCCTTGACGGCGCCATACACGCGGCCTCGCTTAAGGCGGAGCGGTGTGGCATCCGCCTTGCGGCGCTGGGCCTTACTGATCACGCCGGTCTCTTCCATTGCCTGCAGCACCTGTGCCCGCCGCTTCAACGCGTCCTTGGGATTCTGGTACGGGTCGTACTGGCTCGGTAGCTGTGGCAGACCCGAGATCAGTGCGGCCTCCGGCAAGGTCAGGTCTTTGGCCGATTTGGCAAAGTAGGTCTGGGAGGCGGCCTCGACTCCGTAGGCATTGTTGCCGTAGAAGACGGTGTTGAGGTAGGCCGTCAGGATCTCGTCCTTCGAGAAGCGATCTTCCAGCTGGACGGCGAGCAGGGCCTCGCGAATCTTGCGGTCAAAGGTGCGCTGCTTGACGATGTAGATTTGCGAGATCAACTGCTGCGTCAGCGTCGAGCCGCCCTGCACGACCTTTCCCGCAGCAAGGTTCGTGATCAGTGCGCGCGAGATGCCTTGTGGGTCGACGCCGCCATGCTCGTAAAACCGGCGATCCTCGATCGCCACGGTGCCCTTCTTGAGCCACGGGGAGATCTGATTGCTCTTGACTGGCTGGCGGTTTTCGTCGTTGGCGAGCACGCCAAGGCTCGTGCCGTTATCGGCATAGACGGTGCTGTTCGCGCCAATTTCGCGTGCCTTGATGGCGCTCAGCGTCGGGAGGTCACCAAGGTACCGTGCGGCGCCAAACAGCAGGAGCCCTGCAACCAGCGATGACGCCACCGCGAGCACGATGAAGGCGGTAGCGAATGCGCTTCGTCGCCCCGTTGTGCGGCGCTGCGCTTTGTTGCGTTTGCGCCGCGAGGCGCCCTTGCCGATGGGTTCAGGCATGCGCCGCACGCTGCTCTGGGCTTAGGAAAAACGAAGACTTCACGTTTCGCACGCTATCACCGAGTTTCTGGCCGTCGTCACCTGCAGAGCGCGGGCTTACGTGGTGAGAGGAGAAAGCGAAACAGACCATGCCATCTGCCTGTTCGTCAGCCCCGAAACCTGTCCTGCCCCACCCAGCGGTACCATGCGAGTCGTGCGTCGACTTGGGCTCCTTGCTGGTACTGCGCTTGTCGCCATCGCGCTGGCCGGCTGTGGTGTCAAGTCCGAGCCAACCGGAGCGGGCGCGGCATTTCCGAGCCACGCGGTGGACGCTGCCGGACAGACGGTCACGCTGTCCTCGCCTCCGCTCCGCATCGTGTCGTTCGACGCTGGCGCTACGGCCATCCTCAACGACCTCGGCCTGAGTGCAGAGACGGTGACTGCTACCGCCGCGAGTCTTGCTCGCGAGGCTGCTGACCCGGGCACGGCGCTCGTCATCGTGCCCGCCACCCTTGAGCCTGCCCTGCTTCAGACCCTGACCACGACCGCTCCGATCTATCACTACGGAGCCGACCCCCTGACGAGCGCTCCCACGACGATCACCCAGCTTGGCCTCGCGGTCGGCAAGGGTCCCGAGGCGGCGCTCATCGCTAAAACTGTCGCGGCGGGATTGGCCACGCTCGCCGCACAACTGGCGACTGAGCAGCCGGTTCGGGTGCTGCTCGAAGGGCGGGGCTTTACCGCGTATGGCCCGTCTACTCCCGCAGGTCTTGCTGTTGCGACTGCGGGCGGCACCAACGTCGTGACCGTCGATCAGCCACTCAATCTGACCGACGTCGTTGGCCTCGATGTCGCGGCCTGGGTCTCGCTGCAGCCCGGCGGAAGTACCTTGGCCTCACTGCAGACCTATCCCGAGCTTGCCGCCGTCCCCGCAGTCAAGGACGGTCGGATCGTACCGCTGCCGATGGCTGGCTTCGCAATCGACGCTGCTCTGCCTGGTGCGCTTCAGGCCCTTGCCGACGACCTCCACTCGGCACCGGTCGCAGCCGGATGAGTGAGCCAGAGCCGCGCCGCGGACTGACCCTCTGGCTCTTGCTTTCGCTGCCGCTCGTTGTCCAGTTTGGCTTCGTGGCCCTTGCTGCCAGCCTCGTCTCGCGGGTGGCAGAGATGCCCGAGGATGGGACGTCGTTCTACAACCTGCCCCAGGCCAGCATCATGTTTGCCGCCTACATCGTCTTTGGTGGCGCGATCTGGTTCGTCGCGCGCCGGATCGGACCGCCACGTGAGGTGTTGGCCATTCGCCGCACCCCACTCGGTCGCGCCGTCGTACTGAGCGTCCTCGCGCTCGTGGCTGGTGTCGTCGCGGCGGCCGCGCTGGAGCCGATCTTTCATGGCTCTGCGAGCCAGAAGCTGGAGCTCGGTCCGTTTCCCGGCACGACCGCGAGTCTGATCGCAGTCGTGCTGAGCGGGATCACGATCGTCGCTGGCGCCGCCCTTACCGAGGAGCTCTATTTTCGTGGCCTCCTGTATGGCCAGTTAGGTCAGCGCTGGGGTATCGCCTCTGCCGTCGTTGGCTCTGCTGGCGTCTTCGGTTTGGCCCATTTTCAGCCAAACGCGTTCCCATCCCTGTTTGCCCTCGGCCTCATTCTCGGCCTGCTCCGACTGCGGACGAATTCGTTTTGGCCCGGCGTCGGCGTGCATGCTGCAAACAACCTTTTGGCCTTCATCGCACTGTTGCTGGCGTTGAGGTAGTCGGATTTCTCGTATGCTCCGCGCGTCTACGCAGTAGGAGTGCACGTGAGCGACCAGTCCAACGATCCGATCGTCGAGCAGTTCCGCAACCAGATCACCGATACGGACCTCGCGATCCTCGAAGCGATCAATAAGCGCATTACGACCGTCCGCAAGTTGCACGCGTACAAGGCCGAGCAGGGCTACGACGCTGTCGATCCCGCTCGTGAGGATTGGCTGACGCAGTATCTCCAGCGCTGCAACAAGGGCCCGTTGTCGAACGATGAGGTCGCCGTGCTCTGGCGCTCGATTATCGATTCGACGCTGCGCGAAGTTGCGCGGCTCCGCGACGCCTGATTAGTCGTCAGGTCCGAATTCGTCCGGCTGGACGTCTTCGAGAAACTGCTTGAAGTCTTCGACGAGTTGCTCTGGGTCGGCGTTGGCTGCTGCCGCTCCACCCTCGTCTTCCATCTGGATCGCGCTCTGCTCGATCACGTCGTCGGCTGCGAAGATCGGCGCCTTGGCGCGCAGGGCAAGTGCGATCGCATCGCTCGGACGCGCGTCGAGCTCGACCTCGCTACCGTCGCGCTGCAGGGTGATCTTGGCGAAGAACGTGCTGTCCTTCATGTCGACCACGCTGATCTTGACGACCTCCGCGTCCATCTCGGACAGCGCAGTCGCAAGCAGGTCGTGCGTCATCGGCCGCGGCGTCTCCGAGTCCTGCAGGCGCGCGAGAATCGCTGCTGCCTCCGGGTGCCCGATCCAGATCGGCAAAAAGCGATTCGTCAGCACCGTCTTGAGCAACACAATCGGCTGTTTGCCAACCATGTCGAACGACACCCCGTAGACAACCATTTCCTGCATGAACTCAGTGTACGTGGACGGGGGTCTTGCGTTAGCCGCGCGTAAGGATCAGCACGGCGTTTTGACCGCCGAAGCCAAAGGCGTTGATCATCACGCCTGGCTTTTCCAGCGTCGCCGGTGCACCCTTGACGAGATTGATGTCGCAGGCGGGGTCGGGATTGTCGAGGTTCATCACCGGCGGCACGACGCCGTGGTGAGCGATCAGCGCTCCGATCGCAGCGCTAAAGGCTCCGGCAGCGCCCAGCCCATGCCCGAGCACAGCCTTGGGTGCGGTGACGGGCGGACAGTCGGACCCCGTGCCCAAAATGCGGCCAACCGCGCCGGCCTCGCTGGCGTCGTTGAGTTGGGTCCCGGTGCCGTGGGCCACAACGGCACCGATCTCGCTGGGCTCCAGTCCCGACTTGGAGAG
>CAXNNM010000026.1:0-8410 GCA_964203735.1 Gaiellales bacterium
CCAGCGGTCTCCGTGATCAACTCGTGCATGCCGTCGGCAAACGGGCGCAGCGACTCGATGCGAACCTGGGCACGACGCAACTTGGCGCCGGCCACGAGCTCCATCGCCTTCGTGATCTTGCTCGTGTTCTTGACGGAATGGATCCGCCGACGGATGTCCTGAAGGGACGCCACGGACTACGCGATTGCTCCGGCCGCAGCAGCCGAACCCTCGAAGCCAGAAGTGAACTGACCGACCGCAACCTTCAACTTCTCGATCGTGTCATCCGAGAGGTCGAGCGACTCGCGAATCGCCGTCAGAATCGTCTTCTCCGAACGCAGCGCCTGACGGAAACCGTCGTTGAAGCGCGAGACGTCACCGGCATCAATATCGTCGACGAAGCCGTTCGTGGTCGCCCAAATCACAGCAACCTGCTCCTCGACGGGCCACGGGTCGTACTGGTTCTGGTTGAGCGTGTTGACCAGGCGCTGACCACGGTTGAGCTGGGCCAGCGTCGTGGCGTCAAGCTCGGACGCAAACTGGGCGAAGGCCTCAAGTGCGCGGAACTGTGCGAGCTCCAACTTGAGGCGACCAGCGACCTTCTTCATCGCCTTCGTCTGAGCGTTCGAGCCGACGCGCGACACCGAGATGCCGACGTTGATGGCTGGGCGAACGCCCTGGTAGAAGAGGCTCGACTCGAGGAAGATCTGCCCGTCAGTAATCGAGATGACGTTGGTCGGAATGTATGCCGACACGTCGCCTGCCTGCGTCTCGATGATCGGCAGTGCCGTCATCGAACCGCCGCCGAGCTCGTCGGACAGCTTGACCGCACGCTCGAGGAGGCGCGAATGCAAGTAGAACACGTCGCCCGGGAAGGCTTCGCGGCCCGGTGGGCGGCGGACCAACAGGGACATCTGACGGTAGGCGTCGGCCTGCTTGGTGAGGTCGTCGTAGACCACCAGCGCGTGACCACCCTTATAGAGGAAGTACTCGGCCATCGCGCAACCGGCATACGGAGCGATGTACTTGATCGGTGCGGCCTCAGAAGCGTTCGCAGCAACCACAATCGTGTACTCCATGGCGCCGTGCTCGCGGAGCTTCTCAACGACCTGCGCCACGGTGGAGGCCTTCTGGCCGATCGCGACGTAGACGCAGATCACGCCGGAATCCTTCTGGTTGATGATCGCGTCGATCGCGACAGCGGTCTTGCCTGTCTGACGGTCACCAATGATCAACTCGCGCTGGCCACGACCAATCGGCACGAGGGCGTCGAGCGCCTTCAAACCGGTCTGCAGTGGCTCCTTCACGGGCTGACGATCAACCACGCCAGGCGCCTTGTACTCGAGCGCGCGCTGCTCGGTCGTCTCGATCGCGGGGCCACCGTCAATCGGCACGCCGAGCGGGTTGACGACGCGACCAATCAGCGCTTCGCCGACGGGAATGCTCATCACCTTGCCGGTGCGTCGGACGGTATCGCCCTCGCGAATCTTCTGCCACTCACCGAACAGCACAACGGCGACGTTGGACTCCTCGAGGTTGAGGGCGAGGCCGGTCACACCATGCGGCAACTCCAGCATCTCGAGGGCAATGCAGCGCTCGAGGCCGTAGACGCGGGCAATGCCGTCGCCAACCTGGATGACGGTGCCGATTTCCTCGACATCGGCGGTGTCCTCGAAACCACTGATCTGGTCCTTGAGGATGGATGCGATCTCGTCGGGGCTCAGCTTCACGTTTTTCTCCGTCAGACGGTGGGGATGCGGGCGGCACGCAGGTCGCGGCCGAGCAGGTCAAGGCGACGACGCAACGAGGCGTCGACAAGGCGGTCGCGGACCCGAAGGACCACGCCACCCAGAATGCTCGGATCGACAGTGCGATCCATGGTGACGGCCAGTCCAGTGGCAGCAGCAAGCTGCTTCTGAACCTTGTCGGCCGTCTTGTCATCAATAGCAACCGCTGTCGTCAATTCGACAGCCAGTTCGTTCTGGGCGAGGCGCACGCGGTCGGCGAACGCACTCTGGATCTCGAGCAGGGCGCCGAGTCGGCGATGATCCTGCAGAACCTCGAGAAAACGGACAACCAGGGGATCGCCACCCTTACAGAGGGCAGCGAAGACGCGAGTCTTCGCGTCACGCGAGATCGCCGGATTAGCCAACGTGCGCGACAGCGCAGCGTTCTCCCGCACGGCACGCGCGACCGCAGCGAGATCGGCATCGACCTCACGCAGGCGCTTGGCCTCGGTCGCAGCGCTATACAGCGCCGTGGCATACGGGGTAGCGATGCTCACGCTTAGTTGGAGCCTCCGTGCAGCGCCGAGAAGTCAACGCCCGCAAGCGCCTCCTCCACAAGTCGCTTCTGCTCCTTCTCATCGAGCGCGTGACCGAGCACTTTCTCGGTCGCAAGCAACGTGAGATCAGCAATTTCCATCTTGATGCGATCGAGCGACTGCTGCGTCTCCGCCGCAATTGCCTGCTGGGCAGCAGCAATACCGCGCTCGCGCTCGGCTGCAATCTCCTCGACCAGCTGTCGCTGCTGCTCGGCTGCCGTAGCCCGGGCTCGATCGAGAATCTCGGTTGCCTCGTGCTTCGACGCGGCGAGCTGAGCCTTGTACTCCGCGAGCAGGCTCTCGGCCTCCTCGCGGGAGCCCTCGGCCGCTGCCAAGTTTGCACGAACCGCCTCACGGCGCTCGTCAAGCAGTCCAGCAATCCGTCCGAAGGCGTACTTCTTCAGGATGAACAGGACGATCAAGAACGTAATCAGCGTCCATAGGCTAAGGCCGAGCTCAGGCTGAATCAGCCCAGCTCCACCCGCTTCTGCAAGAGTCAGCGACTGCATCAGATCAGGCGATGAAGAACGCGACGAAACTCATGAGGAGGGCATAGAACGTGATGGCCTCGGTGAGGGCCAGACCCAGGAACATCATGCCCTGAAGGTCGCTGCGCATCTCGGGCTGGCGGGAAACGCCCTCGATCGTCTTACCGATCAAGTAACCCACGCCCACGCCGGGGCCGATTGCGCCGAAGCCAGTGCCGAGACCTAGTGCGATCGCCTTTGCAGCGTCGACGAGTCCCTGATCGGTAAGTGCCATGTGACGTGATCCTCCTGGTTAAACGGGCGTTAGTGGTGAGGCTCGATAGCCGAGCCGATGTAGATGCCTGAGAGCATCGCAAAAATATAGGCCTGAAGCGACGCAACCAGGCCCCACTCAAAGATATAGAACACAACAGCGATCGGAATTGCGATCGGTGCGACGAACAGTTTGCCGAGCAGGATGACAAAGCCGATGCACATGATGATCAGCAGATGGCCCGCGAGCATGTTGGCGAAGAGCCGGACGCTGAGCGAAATCACGCGCAGCACCTGAGACAGCACCTCGAGAATGATCAGAACGGGCTTCAGCGCCGGTGGGCATGGCGGCACCCAACTACGGAAGTAGGCGACGACGCCATTGGCGCGGATGCCCTCAAAGTGCGAGATGCCGATCGTCATCACCGTCAACGTCAGCGTCACCGAAAGGTTCGACGTGGCCGCGTAAATCGTCAGGCCAGGGATCGGGCCCCACAGCGGATTGTGCGTGTCGAGCGGCAGCGGAATGAAGCTAATCATGTTCAGCGTCCAGATGAACACGAACAGCGAGGCGACATACGGGAACCAGCGCGCAAAGGCCGCCTTCGGTAGCGTCGACTGGCCGATGTTCGTCTCGGAGAAGGTGTAGAGCAACTCGACCACCGTCTGGGTGCGACCCGGCTGCGTGCGGAGACCGCCACGCACGATCCAGAGCGTCAGCACGACGGAGACCAGCATGCCGAGCCAGAGATAGACCACGAGCTTCGAAATACCCATCTCGAGCGGCCCGAGCGTGACCGAGGTCCAGTATTCGTTGATGAACTCCTGGACGGGCTGGAAGTTCGTTTCGGCGGCCGCAAGGGCCGAGGTCGGCAACGCGAGGATGCCGATCAACGCAGCGAACAGGAAGCCGAGACGGCGGGTCATACCGAGGCCTCCGGCGTCGGGTCGGAATGCGTCGCGTCACCGCGGAGAAGTACGTGGCTTATCGAGCGAGCGACCATGTCCACGGTAAAGTAAACGAGGAACGCTCCGGCGGCGGCGACACCCACTTCGCGGTCCACAGTCCAGGCGATAATGAAGAGCGCACCGAAGGTCAACCAAGCCCGAGAAATCAGGCTGAGACCGACAATACCCACGGCCATCACCTGCGTACGGCCATGCGAAAACCAGTCGGAGCCGAAGGCGATCGCGATGTTCGCGAGCAACAGCGCTGCCGACAATCCCCACGCCCACAGCGACCAGCCAGCGAGGTAGAACACGGGCAGCGCGATCAGACACGGCACAACCGCTGCAAAGCGGAGACCAAGGGCGACGCGGCGACGGGTGGGGCTCAGAGTCATCGTGGTTTGAAGTATTGGATGTAGAGCAGGTAGAAGCCGAGCACGAGCCCGATCGAACTGCCGACCATGATGCCGCCGGCGAGATGATCAGTGAGGTAACCGACGGCTGCACCGACGCCTCCTCCCAACAGAATGCCCGCGATAATCGTCATGCCGGCTGCGAGGCCCGAGGCGTCTGCTCCCCCGTTGCTTCCCGTGCCGGCGATGATGACCTCCCGGTCTTCTGTCGTGCCCGAACTCGGGCGAGAGGAAACCTAGCAGGGATGGTTCCGGCAATCGTCTCCCCGGCGTCAGTTAGGCGCGTGAGCGACGACGGAGCGACGGCCGTGGCAACGGCGTCTCGTCTGTCGCAGTCGAACGGCGAAGCAACCCGATCCTCCGCAAGTGGCCGTACTTAATGATCTCCAGCGCGACGACAACGTAGTACGTCACGAACAACGCGATCAGTCCGAACAGCGTCAGACCAATCGTCGGCCACAGATTCCACGTGCCGTCCGTGCGGTAGGGGAAGAGCCTGATAGCGAGCGCGAATGCCGCCAGCACGGCCGACCACGCGTAGAGCAGACCAACCGCCTGCCGCTGTGTGTACCCCACTCGGAGCAGCCGATGATGGAAATGATTCTTGTCCGCACTCGCAATCGATTGCCCCGACTTGAGGCGTTTGAGGATCACGAACGAGGTATCGAGAATCGGCACGAGCAAGACGACGAGCGGGAACACGAGTGCGAGCGCTGCTGCGGTCTTCATGACCCCTTGGATCGAGACGCAGGCCAGCAAGAAGCCGAGCACGAGTGCGCCCGAATCGCCCATGAAGACCTTGGCTGGATTGAAGTTCCAGGGTAGGAAGCCAAGGCACGCACCCGCTACTGCGGCTGCCATCACACCCGCCGAGATGCGGCCGAGCGAGAGCGCGAGGATCGCGAACGTCAAGGCGCTGATTCCACAGACGCCCGCCGCCAGTCCGTCCATGCCGTCGGCGAGGTTGACGACATTCGCGACAGCGACGATGAAGATGATCGTCAACGGATAGGCCAGCACGCCAAACGAGACGGTGCTCGGCTCGATCAACGGAATCGTGATCGAGTCGATCGTCATCCCCGTCGCAACCGGAATCGCCGCGCAGGCAATTTGGCCCAGCAGTTTCGGCAACGGCGGGATACCAAAGCGGTCGTCGACGACACCGAGCAGGCAAATTAAGCCGGCGCCGATCAGGATGCTGGCGTAGCGCCGATCAAGATCGAGGTTTGGCAGGACCGCCATGAGGATGCCGAGGAAGATCGCGACCCCTCCGAGCAGGGGAATCGGCCGGTCGTGAATGCGGCGCCCGCCCGGCCGATCGACAACGCCGAGTCGCCAGGCCGCACGCATCGCCACAGGCGTCAACGCGAACGTGATGACCGCGGCAATCAGCAGCGCATAGATCGCAGACGGCGCGACGACGAGGCGAGAGAGCGAGTCGGGTACCACAGACTCAGGGTACCTGTGGAGTAGGCGGGATCAGCTTTGCTTTGGGGTCAGACCCCTAAGCAAAGTTCCTGATCGGAGATCAACTTTGCTTAGGGGTCTGACCCCAAAGCAAAGCTGATCCCGCTAGCTCACCCAGCGTGGATCGAGCTAAACCCGCGCATACCCGCGTAGAGCGGGTGGCGGGCCAGGATCGACTCGACTTCGCCGCGAAGCAGGTCGAGATCGGCATCCTCGGACACAGCCGAACCGATAATGCGGCCGACGTTGAGGAAATCGGCCTCGTCGAGACCGCGCATGGTGGCTGCAGGTGTGCCGATGCGCACGCCGCTGGTCTGCATTGCGGGTCGCGGATCGAACGGAATCGAGTTGCGATTGACCGTCACGCTCATCGAGTGCAGGCGATCCTCGAGTTCCTTGCCCGAGAAGGCAGCCTCCTGCAGATCGAGCAGCACGAGGTGCGTGTCGGTGCCGCCGGAGACCAGTCGATTACCGGTGCCGAGCAGGCCGTCGGCGAGTGCCTGAGCGTTGAGGCAAATCTGCTTCTGGTACTGCTTGAAGGCTGGTGTCGCGGCGATGCCGAAGGCGACGGCCTTGCCGGCTACGCCATGGCAGAGCGGTCCGCCCTGCAGTCCCGGGAAGAGACCGGAGTCGATCTTCTTCTGCCACTCCTCTTTGCAGAGGATGAAGCCCGCACGGGGACCGGCCAGCGACTTGTGGACCGTCGACGTGACGACGTCGGCATACGGCACCGGGCTCGGATGAACACCACCAGCGACAAGACCAGAGATGTGCGCCATGTCGACCATAAAGTTGGCGCCAACCTCGTCGGCAATCTCGCGGAAAGCAGCGAAGTCGAGCGTGCGCGGATAGGCGCTGGCGCCTGTCACGATCAGCTTCGGCTTGTGCTCATGGGCGGCCTTGCGGACGTCCTCCATGTCGATCGTGCCAGTCTCCGGCGAGACGCCGTAGTGCACGAAGTTGTAGTACTTGCTCGACGAATTGACAGGGTGACCGTGCGTGAGATGACCACCGTGGTCGAGTCGGAGTGCAAGCACCGTGTCGCCAGGCGACAGCAGCGCCAAGTAGGCGGCCATGTTGGCCTGGGCACCGGCGTGCGGCTGCACGTTGGCGTGCTCTGCGCCATACAGGCTCTTGGCCCGCTCAATCGCGAGCGTCTCGATCTCGTCGACCACCCCGCAGCCGCCGTAGTAGCGCTTACCCGGGTAGCCCTCGGCGTACTTGTTCGTGGCGACGCTGCCGACAGCCTCCATCACCGACGGCCAGGTGAAGTTCTCCGATGCGATCAGCTCGAGCTCGTCGCGCTGGCGATCCAGCTCGCGGTCGAGGAGGCCCGCAATCGCCGGGTCGACCACATCGAGCCCAGCAGTGCGGAGAGTGTCGAGCGAGATATCGTTGGTGGCCATAACCGAATTCTACGCGGGGCAGCCTGCTCGGCAAGCACCAGCAGTGCCTGACCATTGAAGGACGAGGTGTGCAGGCTGGACATGCGCCGCACCCCACGCTCTGGATGCGACTAAGGGGTCAGACCCTTTCGTCGTATGCCCGCAGGTGAGGCGGTCTTCAAAAGCGCCTCTGGCAATCATGCGACGAAAGGGTCTGACCCCTTAGTCGCATGCGCGCCGCGCTGCCACGACCCGATCGATTCCCGCCAGATCACGATGAAACTCGATCTCCACATACCCGGCCGACTCCAGCAGTTCGCGCGTCGCGGGGGCCTGTTCGTCAGACACCTCTAACACCAACAGGCCGTTGGCTTCGAGACACTCCAGCGCGTCGACCACGACGCGTCGGACGAGATCGAGCCCATCCTTGCCGCCATACAGAGCGAGGTGCGGCTCGTGTCGGACGACGCCCGGCTCGGTCCGAGGATCACCATCGGGGATGTACGGCAGGTTCGCCGCGATCACGTGAAAGCGTTGTCCCGCAACGGCTGCGAGCAGATCGGACTCGATAAAATTGATCTCAACACCAACGAATGCTGCGTTCTCCCGAGCCAACGCGAGCGCAGCGGGTGAGAGCTCAACCGCCGTCACAAGAACGTCTGGCCGATCGTGCTTGACGGCCACGGCGATCGCACCTGCCCCCGTCCCAACGTCGAGCAGCGCGCCCCCGTTAGGCAGGTTCGCAAGCGCCACTTCGACCAGCGTCTCCGTCTCGGAGCGAGGCATCAGGGCGCGCGCATCGCACTTGAGCACGACGTGGTGAAATCCAACCGTGCCGAGGATATAGGCGACGGGCTCGAGGTCCGCGCGACGACGCAGCAGTGGACGAATGCCATCGAGTTCGTCGGGTGTGACCGGGCGATCGTGGTGCAGGTAGAGCTCAAGTCGATCGAGACCAAGCACGCTCCCGATCAGGCGCTCCGCGTCGAGACGCGCAGTCGCAATGCCCTTCGCGTTGAGAAACGCTGCCGACAACGCGAGCACGTCCTTGACCGTGCGCATACCGCCAGGGAGCGCCTCAGTCATCGGCGTGACTCGACGCCGCTTCCTCCAGCTGCTGACGATTCCAGTCAGCCTGCAAGGCGCTGGTGAACG
>CAXNNM010000027.1:0-8317 GCA_964203735.1 Gaiellales bacterium
GTCCTCAACCTGGTTGAGTGCGTCGAGCACAATTTGCTTAGTGACTTCGCTCATGCCTACATCCTTCGCGTGAACTCATAGGGTAGCCGACGCGCCCGTCACGAGCCGAGGCGATCGGGCAATTGTCGATCGGGCCAGATATCGAGGAAGGCCGCACGCTCATCGCCCGTCGCGGAGGCGAGCTTGATTGCAGCGAGCGCTGCACGGTCCGAGCCAGCCATGTCCGCGGCTCGCTGCTCTGCCCATGCGAGCTGCTGATCCGCGGCGACGATCGCGTCGACCAGGCCTGCGGCGAGCGCTTGGTCTGCACCAACCCGAGCACGCGTCGCAAGGTACTCGAGCGTCTTCGGGCGCCCCACCAGCAATTCGAGGCGCACCAGCCCACCGAAGCCGGGCATCAGACCAAAGCCCGCATGGACAAACCGCAGCTCGGCGTCAGGCGCGACAATCCGCCAGTCAGCCGCGAGCGCCAGCTCGGCACCACCACCCACCGCGTGTCCAGGCAGGCAGGCGACTACCAGCAGGGGCAGTTCTTCGAGCAGGTCGCAGAGTTCGGTCCCTCGATCGGTCAGGGTCTCCCCCGTCTCGTCCAACGCTTCCCACTCGCGAATCGCGGCACCGGAGCAGAACACACCGTCCGCCCCCGTCAGCATCAAGAGGCGCACCGACTCGGTCGCAGCGGCCTCGAGGGCGAAACGTGTAATTAACGCAGCCGCCTCTGGGCCCAACGCATTGCGCGTCGTCGCATCGTCGATCGTGATGATGGCGAGCGCATCGCGAATCTCAAAACGGACTGGAACTGTCATGCCGGCAGAGTACCGGGAAGCCTCGACCTAACTGACAGGAGGCAGTTCGGCATCCAACTGCCGAATCGCCTCTGCAGCGCGCGCACGATAGTCCGCGACCAGCTCGGCGTAGTCCTCGTCGCCAATGTGGTGCGTGGCGTGGTCGACTTCGAGTTCCTTGAGTGCGGCGAGTGCGAGGTCGCGCTCTTCGCGGAGCGCCAGGCGACGGCGCTGGCCCTCCGTAAACGGATCGAGTTGATCGCCAGCCGAGGCCGGACGCACGAGTGGCCAGGCCACACCGACTACGGCTGCGAGCGCAATCAGACCAAGGACGAGAGCGGCAATCATCACGACTCTCCTGGCAGTGGCTCTTCGGCGTAGCGACGCAAGATTCGCCGCGCCTCGCGCTGATCGGGCCAGACGCAGAGGAGCACGCCGCCCACGAAGAAGAAGCCAGCGATCCAGAGCAGCGCGACCACTGGCTTGTAGAAGGCTTTGATCTGGACCGCACCATCGCCACGGATGCCGTCGAGAATGATGAAGAGGTCGCCGCCCGTCAGCGTAGTGCGAATTGCAACCTCGTTCGATGTCGTCTGCTCGCGCAGATAGGAGCGCTTGGCGGGCTTGAGCGTGCCGAGATTACTCCCATCGCTCGTCACGTTGAGGACCGCTGCGCGCGCGACAAAGTTTGGCCCGCGCGTCCTCTCGACGCCCTCGAATGTCAGGACATTGCTGCCGACCTTGAGCGACTCGCCCGGCTTGAGCAGACCGCTGGTCTGCGTCTCATATGCACTCGAGCCGACCGCTCCGATCACGAACAAGATCACGCCGAGATGCACGATGTAGCCGCCATACCGCCGCCGATTGCGACCAATCAAGCGCGACAGGGCGAGCAGCCAATTTTCGCCGTGGATGCTGCGACGCGCTGCCGCGCCGCGGACAAACTCGCTGAGGATCGTGACGGTCACAAACGCGCAGACGCTCAAGGCCGTAACCCCTGGCCACGACGAACCCAGCCCAAACCCGATCATCACGCCACCGGCCACGAGCCCCGCTACGAGCGGGTAGAGGAATGACCGTTGCAACTGCTTGAGCGACGCTCGACGCCACGCAATCAGCGGCCCAATGCCCATCAGCAGTATGAGCGGAAGACCAAACACAATCACGAAGAACTCGTAGAACGGTGTTGACACGGTCTCGCGCACCGAGCCAAAGGCCTCGGTCACCAGCGGGAAGATGACACCCCACAGCACGGCGAAAGCGATTCCGACGAGCAGGAGGTTGTTAAACAGGAACGTGGCCTCTCGACTGACGAGCGACTCGATGCGCTGGTCGGCCTTCAAGAGCGGCAAGCGCCAGAGGATCAACACGAAGGCTCCACCAATGATGGCGACAAGCGCGAACACAAAGTACCAACCGATATTCGTCGAGACGAAGGCGTGGATCGACGAGAGGATGCCGCTGCGTGTCAAGAACGTCCCGAAGATCGACAGTGCGAAGGCACCGGAGATCAGACAAATGTTCCAAACCTTGAGCATGCCCTTGCGCTCCTGCACCATCACCGAGTGCAAGAAGGCGGTCGCCACAAGCCATGGCATGAGCGCTGCGTTTTCGACCGGATCCCAGGCCCAGAAACCACCCCAACCAACCTCGGTGTACGCCCAGTGCGAGCCGAGCAGCATGCCGATGCCAAGAAAGCCCCAAGCGGCGAGCGTCCAACGTCGCGACGCGATGAGCCAGCGCGCGTCGGTGCGGCCAGCAATCATCGCCGCCATCGCGAGTGCGAACGGAATTGCGAGCCCCACGTAGCCGAGATACAACGCGGGCGGATGGATCGCCATGTACGGGTTCTGCAGCGACGGGTTGAGCCCGACTCCGTCGACGGGCGCAAGCTGGGTGACGAACGGACTCGCCGGCACGACCAGCAGCACGAGGAAGAACGCGCCAATCAGCGCGAGGATCATGATCAGCCATGGCTGCAACTCGCCGAGTGCACGATGCGTGGCGCGGAGCGCGAGCAGACTAAAAGCCGCAAGGATCGTGACCCACAAGAGCAGCGAGCCCGCCTGAGAGCCCCACCAGGCCGTAAACATGTAGCCCACCGGGAGCGAGCGCGAGGTCGTGTCGGCGACGACGGTGAATGAGAAGTCGTGCGTAAAGATCGCGTAGAGGAAGATCGCATCGGCAATCACCACAAGCGCGAAAATCGCCCACAGCGCGTTACGGGCACTAGTGAGGAAGCGACGATCGCGCCCGAGGCCGGCGAACAATCCACCAACCGCCGCGTAGACCGCGAGCAGCAGCGCGAGGATGAGTGCACCTTGCCCGATCAGTGCCATGTCACGTACCCCTGACGACTCAGGACGAATCCGACGACGTCGATGGCGTCGCCTTGTCCTGATACTTCGACGGACACTTGGTCACGAGCGTGTCGGGGACGGCCGTAAAGACGCCGTTTTCGTAGGTTCCATCGATCACGATCGCGCGACCAACGCGGTACGCATCCGGAACAGCGCCGCGGTACTCAACGGGGATGGTCGCGGAGTGCACGTTGTCCTGCAGGGTGAAGCGCATGCCGCGTGGATCAGCCGCATCGCCCGTTGTCTTCGTGACCTTGCCTTCGAGGCGGACCTTCTGCCCCTCATACCCTGTCGACGCTTGGGCAACACCGAGCACTGGCATTGAAGAATCCGCGAACGCCGTGTAGACCGCGAAGGTGCCGAGCAGCGACGCGATCGCCAGCGCAATTACCAACCGGATGTGTCGAATGCCGGGCTTCGGTCCGTCTGGAGTTGCGGGCGTTACGTCGCTCATGCGTTACTGATTCTATCGGAGGCCTGACGGTTTTGGCCCACCCTCGAGCTACGAGTTCTGTCTAGAGGGCTGTGCGACGATTTGCGGTCAAGGTGGGCGCGGCGGTGACTGTGGGGAGGACATGACAACCGCGCGGATGTGGTGTCCTCCCCTGCGTGGCCGGTTGCGAAACCGTAGCGACTTGGGAGGGGAGGACACCCCAGCCGCGCGGTTGTCATGTCCTCCCCACCCGAGCCATACGTAATCCCGCAGGCTCGTCGTGCGGACCGCTACGCGGCCTCGGGCTGTGTCCCATCGATGCGCAGCAACTCGTCACGCATCTCGGCACGATCGATGTACGACATCGCGTCCGCATATCCCTGGCTGTAGGCAGTCCGTAAATACCAGCCGATAATCTCTGGATCCCACTGCTCGCGGGGCACTTCGAAGAGCTCTGCCCAGAGTCCGGCCAGCCGAAGGTCGAGCAGCCGTGCGAGATCCTCGTGTCGTTCCACCTGTGAGGCACGCTACTCGCGCCGCCGGACAGTGATCCTGAGCGGCATACTTTGCGGCAATGGCTCTCGCGTTTACCGTTGATACACCAAGGTCGTTCGAGGCCAACCCGGGTCTGATTTCGTTTCACGCCCGCAAGCCCGTGGATACCCTCGAGATTCGCGTCAACGGCAAGCGCTACAAGCTGGTGCCGCTTGCATCCCCGAGGCGCGCAGCAACGATCGGTCCGATCGGGCTACCGTCGCAGGATCTCACGATCACCGTCACGGGTTTTCGAAACGGCAAGGTTGTTGGACGACAGACCGCAACGAACGTCTTGGGACTGCCGAAAGCGTCGCTGACGCTTCTGCCGATCACGAAGACTCCCCGGCTCGCTCAGCGCCGAATGTTTCGCCTGACCCGCCCAAGTGGCACGGCTGCAGCCTGGACCATCAATCTAGCGACGGGTCGCGGAGCCTCGTATAACGCCGGTGCGCGTTTTACTGCTGCGAGCACCGTCAAGTTGCCGATCATGATCAGCCTGTTGATGACAACGAAGGGCGACATCGTCAATTCGAAGAGTTGGGGCGCGCTGCAGTCGATGATTCGCAGTTCGTCGAACGATGCTGCCAACACGGTGCTCGAATACATCGGTGGGAGCACTGCCAGTGGCGGTGCGCAGGTGACGGCGATGGCGCGTCGGCTCGGTGCGGCCCGTACCGACACAGCAGCGGGTTATCTGCCGGGTCAGGACCGCAAGGGACTCAACCCGCCCGTGCTGATCAACCAGCAGACCGATGTTCCCTGCTGCAAGGTGACCACGGCTCACGATCTCGGTGTGCTGATGCAGGGGATTGTGGAGGCGGCAGCGGGCCGCGGACGCGCCCATCGGCTCGGCCTCACGCAGCGAGACGCACGCGTTGCCCTGTGGTTGCTCGCGCACACCTCTAGCCCCGGCCTGTTTGGGCCGTGGACGCCGTGGGTGACCGCGCACAAGATTGGCGACGTTGACCGCGCCTGGCACGACGTTGCGGCGATCTTCACGCCACAGGGCCCGCTGATCACCGTCGCGATGACGGACAACGCCAATGGTGCCAGCGAGGCTGCGGCTGCCACGTACGGCAAGGGCGTCCTGCAGATTGCCTTGACAGGACTTGATGCTCCACCGGCCGTCCCCGCGCGCCCGTTACCCTTTCATACGTGAGCACAGCTGCACACGCGGGTCTCTCCACGGCGCAGGCCGAGGAGAGGCGCCGCGCCCTTGGCGAGCAACGCAAGGACGCCACCAGCATTCCGCTGCGGGCGATCCTGCGTCGCAATGTCTTTACGTTGATCAATCTGATCACGCTCGGCTTCATGGTCTTGATCGTCGCTGCGGGGGCGTGGCAGGATGCGCTGTTTGCGGCGGTGATCGTGATCAATTCGTTGATTGGCATCGCCCAGGAGTTGCGCGCCAAACACACGCTCGACCGTTTGGCGCTGCTGATTGCCCCCCACGCAACCGTTCGACGCGACGGCGCGACCCGCTCGGTGTTGGCTGAAGAGTTAGTGCCCGATGACATCGTCGAGTTGCAGCCGGGCGACCAGGTCGTCGCGGACGGCGAACTCGTCGAGGCTCGCGGCCTCTCGATCGACGAGTCGATCCTGACGGGAGAGGCCGATCGCGTGGCGCGCCGTGTGGGCGACACGATCTATTCAGGCTCGTACGCCACCGCAGGTGCGGGTGTCTACCGTGTCATCGCCGTTGGCTCGGCGGCATATGCAAGTCGTCTCACGCATGCCGCGAAGCAGGCGACCGATCAGCGCTCTCCCCTGCAACTCGACATCGATCGACTCTTGCGCGTGCTGCTGCTTTCGATGGTGCCTCTCTCCGCTGCGCTGCTCGTGGCTTTTCGGATCCACGAGACGCAGTTCCAGCAGGCAGCAGAGACGGCAACTGCAGGGCTCATCTCGATTGTCCCTGAGGGGCTGATCCTGCTGGCGAGCATCACCTTCGCCTTGGCGGCCGTCAAGCTTGGACGGATGGGTGCGCTGGTCCAGCGCCTCAACGCCGTCGAGTCGCTGGCTGGTGTTGACACGCTCTGCGTCGACAAGACAGGCACCTTGACCGACGGCACGCTTCGGCTCGCCCATGTTGTGGCGGCGTCGAACACGACGGATGCCGACGTGCGACTCTTGCTTGCTCGGTTGGCGGCGTCGGCTGAGGTGCGCTCGGGCTCATCGGACGCGATTGCTGCGGCGATCCCCCACCCTGCGGAGCCCGTGCTCGCCGAGCTGCCGTTCTCGTCGCGTTGGAAGTGGTCCGGGGTGCAATTACACGACGCCGTGATTGTGCTTGGCGCTCCCGAGGTGCTTGGTATGGGCTCGCTCGCGACGGAGATTGAGGCCTTCCAGGCAGAGCGTGGTCGCGTGCTGGTCGTTGGTACCGCCACGACGCTGCCGGAGATCCCTGAGGACGACGATGCGCCCGCACCGACTCCCCCGGGTTTTACCGCGCACGGCATCGTCGTCTTGGAGGAGCAGATGCGGGCCGACGCTGCCGAGGTGGTTGCGTACTTTCGCGAGCAGGGAGTCGACCTCAAGGTCATCTCGGGCGACGCGCCGCGCACGGTTGAGGCGGTCGCAAAGGCTGCAGGCTTTGGTGACACCACGGCGATCAGCGGTGCCGACCTGCCAACGGGGGACCTTGAGGCGATTGCCGATATTGCTATTTCCCACAGCGTGTTCGGGCGCATCACGCCTGATCAAAAACGCGAGCTCGTCGATGGCCTCCGGCGCCGTGGGCGTTACGTCGCGATGATCGGCGATGGCGTAAATGACGTGCCGGCCATGAAGGCCGCACGGATGTCGATTGCGCTCGGTTCCGGCTCTCAGATTGCCAAGAGCGTCAGCGACATGGTGCTGATCAATGGCTCGTTCGCGACGCTGCCAACAAGCGTCGCGGAGGGGCGTCGCATCCTTGCCAACATTCGTCGCGTAGCCAAGCTCTTCGTCGTCAAGAGCGCGTTCGCTGCGACGCTGATTCTGACGATCGGTGTGGCGGGGGCCGAATACCCCTTGCTGCCACGCCACATGACGTTGGCGGCAGCATTTACGATCGGCATCCCGGGCTTCGTGCTCGCCATCGCCCCCAGCGTCGGGCGTCCAACAGACGTGCCTTTCCTACGCGATCTGCTGCGTTTCAGCGTGCCGGGCGGTGTTGTGAGCGCGATCGGTGTGATGGCCGCCTACGGCATCACACGCAGCCTGCCTGGTCGCACCCTCGAGGACGCCCGCTCGGCGGCTCTCCTCGTGCTCGTCTTTATTGGCCTGTATCTGATCCTGCTCCTTGAGGACGAGGCAATCGAGCACTCTCAGGTGAGGGCCTGGGGCGTCGGTCTGCTGATGCTGGCGCTGGTCGGAGGCTTTGTCGCAGCCTTCGCTATCCCACCCATCGCCGAGTTCTTCTCAATCAGCCCTCCAGATTTCACTGAGCTCCTCGTGGTGATCGGTTCGCTTGCGATCGCGATCGGCGTATTGGGTGCACTGGGCTTCCGGGCGCCACTGTTTTTGCGCGCGCTGATACGCCGCACCCCCGAGCTGCCCTCCTAGAACGCCGGACCGATCAGCTATTCAGCGACAACGGGAGTGCCGGCATTTTCGCCGCCGCCCCCACGACCTCGACCACCGCGACGACGACGGCGCTTCTTGGGCGCATCGCCATCGACAGTCGACTCGGACGATGCCTGCGGCTGACCCTCGTTCTCGACCACGAGCACATCGACCTCGCCCGACTCTTCGGCTGCCTCGATCTCCTCGGCAATCGCGATCTGCTCGGGCGTCAATGGCTGCACGGGCTCGTCGATGCCCCAGCGCTGAATCTTGCGCTTGAGGAGCCGTTCGACGGCGTCGAGCTTCGGCTTCTCCTTGTTCGCGACGAACGAGATCGCGAAACCCTCACGACCGACGCGGCCGGTGCGGCCGATGCGGTGGACGTACACCTCTGGCTCGTCGGGCAGGTCGTAGTTGACGACGTGCGTGACGTGGCTGACATCGAGACCGCGCGAGGCGACGTCGGTCGCCACGAGGATGGGGATCCGCTTGCCGCGGAACGCGATCATCACGGAGTCGCGGGCGCCCTGGCCCATGTCGCCATGCAAGGCACGTACCTTGTGGCCGCGACGCTTGAGGTCGTCGGCCAGCTTCTGCGTGCCGATCTTCGTGCGCGCGAAGATGATCATCGTTGGCGGCTTCATCTCCTGGATAAA
>CAXNNM010000028.1:0-8308 GCA_964203735.1 Gaiellales bacterium
CAGCGGGTCTTTATGGGCAACTTCCCGCAGATGACGGCTGCGGGCACATTCATCATCAACGGCACCGAGCGCGTCGTCGTAACGCAGCTGGTGCGTTCGCCGGGCGCGTACATCATGGAGCCCAAGGATCCGGCGAAGCAGGTCTTCACCGCGAACCTGATGCCACAGCGCGGTTCGTGGCTCGAGCTCGAGATCGACAAGAAGGGTCTCGTCTTCGCACGCATCGACCGCAAGCGCAAGCTGCCGGTCACCACGCTGCTGCGCGCCCTCCCCGAGGTCGACGCGACCACGGGCGAGACGTTCGACACGCATTCCGACGAAGGCATTCGCAATCTGTTCCGCGACGCCGACACGGGTGAGCCGAACCTCTTCATCGACCTGACGCTCGAGAAGGATCCGGCCAAGACGCACGACCAGGCACTGATCGAGGTCTTCAAGAAACAGCGTCCGGGCGAGCCGCCGACAATCGACAACTCGCGGAAGTTGTTCGACACCCTCTTCTTTGATTCGAAGCGCTACGACCTGACACGCGTTGGTCGCTACAAGTTGAACTCGCGCCTCGAGCTCGACGTAGACCCGAACACGCGCGTGCTCACGCACCGCGACCTGATCGAGCTCGTGCGCCGCATTGCGCGCCTGCCGATCATGCTCGGTGTCGATCCTGAGTCGCGCGACTTCGCCGACGCCTGCCGCGAGATCACGCGCTCCGACGAGGTCGCTCGCGAGCTCGACGAGTACGAACACTTCGGCAACCGTCGCCTACGCACCGTGGGCGAGCTGGTCCAGGAGGCGTTCCGCGTCGGCCTGTACCGCATGGAGCGCGTCGTCAAGGAGCGCATGACGACAGAAGACGTCGACACGATCACGCCGCAGACGATCATCAACATTCGTCCCGTCGTGGCCGCGCTGAAGGAGTTCTTCGGCTCGTCGCAGCTGTCGCAGTTCATGGACCAGACGAACTCGCTGTCCGGCCTCACGCATCGCCGCCGCCTGTCGGCGCTTGGTGCTGGTGGTCTGACCCGCGAACGCGCACCGATCGAAGTGCGCGACGTTCACCCGACCCATTACGGCCGCATGTGCCCGATCGAGACACCAGAAGGACCGAACATTGGTCTGATTGGCTCGCTCTCCTCGTACGCGACGGTCTCCGAGTTCGGCTTCGTTCAGTCGCCGTACCGGATCGTCAAGAACGGTGCCATCACCAAGGAGGTCGTCTACATCGACGCCTCCCAGGAAGAGAAGCACCTGATCGCGCAGTCGGATACGCCGATTGACGCCAAGGGCAACCTGACCGGCGAGAACGGTCTCGTCGTCGTCCGCCAGCACGGCGGCGACCTCGGACTCGTACCGCCGAATGAGGTCACGCTGATGGACGTCGCTCCAGAGCAGCTTGTCTCTGTCGCGACGGCCCTGATTCCGTTCCTCGAGCACGACGACGCCAACCGCGCCCTGATGGGCTCGAACATGATGCGCCAGGCCGTGCCGCTGCTCGTCTCCGAGGCCCCGGTCGTGGGTACCGGACTCGAGGGTCGCGCTGCTGTCGACACCGGTGACGTCGTCGTTGCACTGCGCTCCGGCGTGATCAGCGAAGTCGACGCCAACCACATCGTGGTCAAGGCGTCTGATGGCGAAGATCGCTACGAGCTCGTCAAGTTTATGCGCTCGAACCAGGGCACCCTGATCCACCAGAAGCCAATCGTCCTTGAGGGCGACAAGGTGACGGCCGGCCAGGTTCTCGCCGACGGTAGTGCCTCGGAAGAGGGCGAGCTCGCGCTCGGCAAGAATATGCTCGTCGCCTTCATGGCGTGGGAGGGCTACAACTTCGAGGACTCGATCATTCTCTCGGAGCGCATCGTCAAGGACGACGTCCTCTCCAGCGTGCACATCGACGAGTACGAAGTCGATGCTCGCTCGACGAAGCTCGGTGACGAAGAGCTGACGCGCGACATTCCGAACCGCTCGGAGGAGTCGCTTCGCGACCTCGACGAGATGGGCGTGATTCGCATCGGAGCCGAAGTTGGCTCCGGCGATCTGCTCGTCGGTAAGGTCACGCCGAAGGGCGAGACCGAGCTGACCGCGGAAGAGAAGCTGATCCGCGCGATCTTCAAGGAGAAGGCCCGCGAGGTGCGCGACACCTCGCTGAAGGTTCCGCACGGCGACGGCGGCAAGGTGATCGACGTTAAGGCGTTCGATCGCGCGAATGGCGACGAGCTTAATGCCGGCGTCAATCAGCTCGTCCGCGTGTTCGTAGCCAAGAAGCGCAAGATCTCCGAGGGCGACAAGCTCGCCGGACGCCATGGCAACAAGGGCGTCATCTCGAAGATCGTCCCCGAAGAGGACATGCCGTTCCTCGAGGACGGCCGGCCGATCGACATGATCCTCAACCCGCTGGGCGTGCCAAGCCGCATGAACATCGGGCAGATCCTCGAGACGCACCTCGGCTTCGCCGCCAAGTACCGTACCGATGGCGACCCGAACCCACCGGAGTGGATTTCCACCCCGGTCTTCGACGGCGCGACGGTTGAAGAGGTCGATAACGAGCTCTACGAGTGGGTCCAGAAGCACAAGGAATCGCCGGTCAAGTTGACGGTCGACGACGAGAAGGGCCGCCGCGTTTCGGGCAAGGTCCAGTTGTATGACGGCAAGACGGGTGAGCCGTACGACCAGAAGATCACGGTCGGCTACATGTACATCCTCAAGCTGCTGCATCTCGTGGACGACAAGATCCATGCCCGTTCGACAGGCCCGTACTCGCTCGTCACCCAGCAGCCGCTGGGCGGCAAGGCGCAGTTCGGTGGCCAGCGCTTCGGCGAGATGGAGGTCTGGGCGCTCGAGGCGTACGGTGCCGCGCACACCCTCCAGGAGATGCTCACGATCAAGTCCGACGATACGATTGGCCGCGTCAAGGCGTACGAGGCAATCGTCAAGGGCGAGAACATCCCCGAGCCGTCGGTGCCGGAGAGCTTCAAGGTGCTGCTGAAGGAGATGCAGTCCCTCGCGCTCGACGTCCGTCCGATGCGTTCGGATGGGCGCGACGTGGCGGCCTCGGAAGAGGACGACGAGCTGATTCGCGCAGCTGTCGAGCTCGGTGTTGACCTGTCTGCGGATCGTATCCGCGGCGAGGGCGATGCCGATATCGACGTGGCTGATGTGATGGAAGACGACACCGACGAGGTCGCTGCAGACGCGACGCTCGATTCGGAGATCGACCTCGCCGCTGAGGCTGGCGACACAGAAGACGAAGACGCCCTCGCGCTCGGCGCGGGCGACGCTGACGAGGAGGGGGAGCTGTAAGGCGCCTCGGCGACTAACAGCATCCCACCCGCAAAGGAGATATTCAGATGATTGACGTCAGCGACTTCGACTACATCAAGATCGGCCTAGCCTCGACGAAGGACATTCAGTCCTGGTCGTCGGGCGAGGTCACCAAGCCAGAGACGATTAACTACCGCACCCTCAAGCCGGAGAAGGACGGGCTCTTTTGCGAGCGCATCTTCGGACCGACCCGCGACTGGGAGTGCTACTGCGGTAAGTACAAGCGCGTCCGCTACAAGGGCATCATTTGCGAGCGCTGCGGCGTCGAGGTCACGCGCCAGAAGGTGCGACGCGAGCGCATGGGTCACATCGACCTCGCCGCTCCCGTCTCGCACATCTGGTTCTTTAAGGGCGTGCCGAGTCGCATCGGCTACCTGCTCGACATCGCACCGAAGGACCTCGAGAAGGTTCTCTATTTCGCTGCACACATCTGCACCAATGTCGATGAAGAGGCGCGTGCCGCCGACCTCTCGGAGTTGGAGCGCAAGGTTGTCGCCGAGCGCGACGAGCTTGAGGCCGAGCGTGAGGGCGAGGTCGGGCACGTTGCCGAGCGCCTGATGCGCCGTCGTAAGTACATCGCGACTGCCACCGAAGACGGCTTCGACGATGACGACGAGTACTGGGCCCGCATGCTCAACGCGTGGGCCGAGGAGCAGGGCTTCAGCCTCGCCGAAGATCGGCTTGCTGCTGGCGGCCTCCTGGCCGAGATCGCGATCCAGCTGACCGACACGACCAAGAAGGTCGTCGGCGACACGATTCATCGCTTGGCTGTCCGTGAGGACCGCAATTTGACCCCGAAGGAGATCGACAACGTTGCTGCCGTTGCAGCCGACGCGATCGACATCCTCAAGGAAGAGATCAAGCGCGTCCGCGACGGCAAGGGTGCTCAGAAGAGCGCCGGTCGTCGAGCGTTGGAGGCCTCCGCGGCCTTCCTCGCCGGTGACGATTCCGCCAAGGATGCTGAGGCACTCGCCGAGAAGCTGACGGGTTCGACCCGCACGCGTAAGGAGCTCGACAAGGCTCGCGGACTCGGCAACGGCCTCCTGGCCGACGTCGTCCGTCTCGCCCCCGACGTGCCGGCCAAGGAGCTGGACGTCAAGGAGCTCACGAACGATCTCTGCCTGAAGGCTTCGGGCAAGATGACCCGCGAGGATCATCGCCGCATCGAAGAGTGGACCGCCAAGATCACCGAGATGCTCAAGGACGCAGAGCAGCGCAAGAAGGACGGCCACGAGCTGTACGACGAGCGCCTCGAAATGCTCGACCTGGCGTGGCAGAAATTCCAAGACATCAAGCCGAAGGAAGTCATCGGCGACGAGAAGGTGGCGCGCGAGCTGAAGGACCGCTTCGCCTCCACCTACGGGTTCGGCGAGTACATCGGTCTCGGCATGGGTGCCGAAGCCGTTCGCGACCTGCTCTCGCGTGAGGACATTCCTCAGCTAGTCGAGGAGCTCAAGGAAATGATTGCGACGGGCAAGGGCCAGAAGCAGCAGCGCGCGATCAAGCGCCTGAAGGTCGTCTCCGCGTTCCACAAGAGCGAGCAGCGCCCTGACTGGATGATCCTCGAGGTGATTCCGGTGATTCCGCCAGAGTTGCGCCCAATGGTGCAGCTCGACGGTGGCCGCTTCGCGACCTCGGACCTGAACGACCTGTACCGCCGCGTGATCAACCGCAACAACCGCCTCAAGCGTCTGCTTGATCTCGGTGCGCCGGAGATCATCGTCAACAACGAGAAGCGCATGCTCCAGGAGGCCGTCGACGCACTATTCGACAATGGTCGCCGCGGTCGTGCCGTGACGGGTCCGGGCAATCGCCCGCTCAAGTCGCTGTCCGACATGCTCAAGGGCAAGCAGGGACGTTTCCGTCAGAACCTGCTCGGTAAGCGCGTCGATTACTCGGGTCGTTCCGTGATCGTCGCTGGTCCGCAGCTCAAGCTCCAGCAGTGTGGTCTGCCGAAGCTGATGGCACTCGAGCTCTTCAAGCCGTTCATCATGAGCCGGCTCGTCGAGCGCAAGGCTGTCCCGAACATCAAGGCCGCCAAGCGCATGGTCGAAACGCGCGAAGGCGACGTCTGGGACGTCCTCGAAGAGGTCATCACCGAGCATCCCGTGCTCCTCAACCGTGCTCCTACCCTGCATCGCCTCGGCATTCAGGCGTTCGAGCCCGTCTTGGTTGACGGCAAGGCAATCCAGGTTCACCCACTCGTCTGTCACGCGTTTAACGCCGACTTCGACGGTGACCAGATGGCCGTGCACGTGCCGCTCAGCGTCGAGGCACAGGCAGAGGCACGCCTGCTGATGCTGTCGGCGCACAACATCCTCTCGCCGGCCAACGGGCGTCCGCTCGCCACGCCGTCGCAGGACATGGTGATCGGGCTTTACTACCTGACGTACTCGAGCTTCGACTCGAACGAACTACAGGCCAAGCTCGACAAGGGTGCGTCCAGCAAGGACCTCGGCTCGCATGGCACGTTTGCCACGGCCGAAGAGGTGCAGGTCGCTCTCGATCACAAGCGGATTCCGCTGCAGGGCGCAATCATCCTGCGCGGCGAGGGTGGCGTTCGCAAGATCACCACGCCGGGCCGCGCAATCCTCAACTACGAGCTTCGCCTCGCGCTGGAAGTCCAGCTCGGCCGCGAGCTTGATGAGGACGACGTCGAAGAGGTCACGACGGCCCTGACGAAGCGCGAGATCACGGACTTCGTGACCACGCTCGTCGACCGCCACGGCCCCTCTGAGGTCGCGATGGTGCTTGACACGATCAAGGACCTCGGCTTCAAGTACGCCACGCAGTCGGGTGTTTCGATCTCGAAGAACGACATCGTCACACCGCCGCAGAAGCAGGAAATCCTCAAGGACTACGAGAAGCGCGTTCAGGTTTCTCGTGAGCAGTACGACGATGGTCTGATCACGGAGCAGGAGCGTCACCGCAAGGTGGTTCAGCTCTGGAACGAGGCCACCGATGCAGTCGGTGAGCAGGTCAAGGACGGGTTCTCGGAAACGAACCCCGTCTACATGATGGCCAACTCGGGTGCCCGTGGTTCGTTCAAGCAGATCCGCCAGCTGGCGGGTATGCGCGGACTGATGGCCAATCCGAAGGGCGAGATCATCGAGCGTCCGATCAAGGCTAACTTCATGGAAGGCCTGGACGTCCTCGAGTACTTCATCTCCACCCACGGTGCCCGTAAGGGTCTTGCCGATACGGCGCTGCGCACGGCCGACTCGGGCTACCTCACGCGTCGACTCGTCGACGTGTCGCAGGACGTCATCGTCCGCGAAGAGGACTGTGGTACCGAGCGCTTCGTCGAGGTGCCGGCCTTCATGGATCGCCGCATCACGTACGAAGTTCGCAGTGGTGCAATCGTGCGTCGTTCCGCGACACTCGACGTCCGCCCGAGCGATCAGCTCGCCGGACGTGTGCTGGCTCTGGACGTCACGATCGGTGGCGGCGAGACGCTGCCGAGTGGTACGCCGATCAGCCGCTCGTTCGCGCAGGAGCTGTACGAAGAGAAATTCCGTCACGTCGAGGCAGCTCTTGCCAAGATCGACGACGAGGTCAAGAAGGCCGGCAAGGATCCCGATCCGATTGCGCTCGCCAAGGCTGTTGGCCTGACGGATCTTGCTGAGGTCTTCAAGCGCGAGAACAAGGGTGAGGATCCGTACTTCACGCTCGAGGCTATCGACGACATGAAGAATCCGGAGAAGTTCCTCCGGCGTCTCGAGGAGGAGGGCTATCCCTCCAAGCCGCATGCCGATCGTACGCCCGAAGAGGTGCGAATCCTCCAGATCCGCACACTTACGTGGGCACTCAACGAGAAGGTCGATGCCGAGTGCACCGTGCCGGTGCGCAGCGTGCTCACCTGCAACGCCGAGATCGGCGTTTGCGGTGCCTGCTACGGCGTCATGCCAGCAACGGGTAGTCGCTCGGAGGTCGGTGACGCGGTCGGCATTATCGCCGCGCAGTCGATCGGCGAGCCTGGTACTCAGCTGACCATGCGTACGTTCCACACGGGCGGCGTCGCCGGCTCCGACATCACGCACGGCTTGCCGCGCGTCGTCGAGCTGTTCGAGGCCCGCACGCCAAAGACGCCGGGCGCTGTTTCCCACGTCGACGGTCGTGTGATTCGCCGCGCCAAGCTGACGGGACAGTTCGTCTTCGTCTTGCCGCTGCGCGACGACATCGAGGTACGTGAGGTCAAGGGTGAAGGCACCGTCATCTTCTACCGTGGCGAGCGCATGACGCGTACGCTGCATGAGTGGCTGACGAA
This sequence comes from Gaiellales bacterium, assembly GCA_964203735.1. Taxonomy (GTDB): domain Bacteria; phylum Actinomycetota; class Thermoleophilia; order Gaiellales; family F1-60-MAGs149; genus F1-60-MAGs149. Next base: position 7,583 of record CAXNNM010000028.1, read on the forward strand.
GGGCATTCCGTACTCGCGCTCCGCTGAGGAGATCGTTGAGGACGGCCAGATCGTGGTGCGTGGACAGCAGATCGTGAACGGCGTGCTCGCCGCTCCCGACCTGATGGCTACCGGCCTCGATCGTGCGACGCGCTACCTGACCGAAGAGGTCCAGCGCGTGTACCGCGACCAGGGCGTGGAGATCAACGACAAGCACATCGAGGTCATCGCACGTCAGATGACGCGTCGTGTGCTCGTGGACTTCCCGGGCGACACGGACTACTTGCCGGGTCAGCTCGTCGAGGTCTCCGACTTCGTTGCGAACCGTGCAGCACTCGAGAAGAAGCAGGCCAAGGTCAAGAAGACCGAAGTGCCGACGGGTGAGCAGCAGGTGCTTGGTATCACCAAGGCCTCGCTCGCTACTGAGAGCTTCCTCTCGGCGGCCTCCTTCCAGGAGACCACGAAGGTGCTGACGGATGCCTCGATCGAAGGCAAGACCGATCACCTGCTCGGCCTCAAGGAGAACGTGATCATCGGTAAGTTGATCCCGGCTTCGACAGGTCTCAAGCAGTACCGCAACATCGAGATCGAGCCGCGCGAGCCGTGGACGCCAGAGATCATCGGCATCCCCGAGTTCGACGAGGACCTCGGTATCGCCGGCGAGGAAATCGAGCCGATGATCGGCCTCGAAGAACGCCTCGAGGGCGATAGCGGTCTCAACTAGAACAGCAAGCGAAGGCCCCGTGT
>CAXNNM010000029.1:0-8287 GCA_964203735.1 Gaiellales bacterium
CGCGTGGGCGGGCACCTTTCAGCGGCGCTCGGGGGTATCGACGGGGTTGCGGCAGTTCGTGGAGCAGGGCTCTTGCTCGCCGTCGAACTCGTCGACGGTGACGCGGCGGGTGTGGTCACGGCACTCCGCGAGCATGGCGTGATCGTCAACGCTGTCTCTGACACCGCGATTCGACTGTGCCCACCGCTAGTGATCACGATGGAACAAGCCGACCTTGCGATCGAGGCATTCCGAACGGTGCTCGCAGTGCGAGGCTAGTGCGGTTGCGGTGTCCGACGAGGTCGCTCACACTGCCGGTATGAAGCGAATTGTTGATTTTCTCGGCACCTTTGGGCTCGGCTACTTCTTCGGCCTGGGTGCGATGGCGTTGGCCCACGCGTTCGTCGGGTGGCCCGCGAGTTACCGGGACGCTGCCTTCCTCGCATTGATTAGTGGTGCGGGAGCGGTCGGAGCGCGCCTGTACAACAGTCGCCTGGTTCCGACCGGTGACGACGAGTAGACCCTTGCAACTGCACGGCATTCATCACGTCACCTCAATTACCGCTGACGGTCCTCGCAACGCCGAGTTCTATGGCGGCGTGCTGGGGCTGCGACTCGTCAAGAAGACGGTCAACTTCGATGATCCCGGCGCGTATCACCTGTACTACGGCGATGACGCGGGAACTGCGGGTACGGCTTTGACGTTCTTTGAGTATCCAGGTGCGCGGCTGGGGCGCGCCGGCGAAGGGATGGTGACGCGGATCGATTGGAGCGTCCCATCGGTTGCTGCGCTGGATTGGTGGGAACGACACTTGGTCGGAAAGGCCACGACGGAACGAGCGCCCGAGAGTCTCGCTGTCTGGGATCACGAAGGTCTGGTGACACGCCTCGTTGCCGTCGCTGGATGCGAGAGCGTCTCGCACGCCCATGCGCCGCACGTGCCAGACGAGCACGCACTGAGGCGCATGATCGGTGTCGCTGCGCAGGCGCGCGATCCGCATCACAGCACGGCAGTGCTGGAGTCGCTCGGTTTCCAACCTGAGGGAGACGCCTGGCGCACAGGCGATGAGACACGCTCGGCGGTCTACGGTCTCGAAACGAGCGATGGCGAGCCCTCCACGCCGGGCGCCGGCACGATTCATCACGTCGCTTGGGCAAGTCTCGACGAAGACCATCAGGACTGGTTGGTGCGGGCTGCCGAAGCGGGTGTGCAGGCATCGCCGATTATGGATCGAGACTACTTTCGTTCGATCTATTTCCGCGAACCTTCGGGTGTCCTGTTCGAGTTGGCGACAGACGGTCCGGGTTTCGCGATCGATGAGGAGCCTGCTGCGCTTGGACTCGCGCTGTGCCTCCCGCGCCAGCACGAGCACCTACGAGAACTTCTCGAACAGCGCCTTGTGCCGATTCCTGACCCGTGGGATCCGTACCGATGACAGGCCTTACTGACCGCATTCGCCCCGCGATTGGAAAGCCGGCGGGAGCCCTGGTGTTATTCCACGGTCGTGGTGCTGACGAGCACGATTTGATGCCATTGATTGAGGTGCTTGATCCCGAGCAACGTCTGGTCGGCGTGACGCCGCGTGCGCCACTCTCGCTCCCGCCAGGCGGGGCTCATTGGTACCTCGTCGAGCGCGTGGGGTATCCCCACGAAGAGACCTTCATGGCCACGGTCGAACTCTTATCCGATTGGCTCGACGAGCTCCCCGATCGGATTGGCGTGCCAGAGGACAAGATCATCCTCGGTGGCTTCTCACAGGGCTGCGTGATGGCCTATGCGATGGCTCTTGCTGCAGATCGTGCAGCCCCACCGGCACTGCTTGCGATGGTGGGCTTCGTACCACACGTTGATGGCCATCCGCTCGACCTCAGCTCGCCTGATCGACCTGTAGTGACCATCGTGCATGGGAGCATCGACCCAGTCATCGATGTCTCGTTCGGGCGAGCGGCACGAGACGAGTTGCTCGCCGCCGGACTCGACGTGACGTATCGCGAGACAGCGGTAGAGCACACGATCGATCCGGCCTGGCTCCCGGACCTGCGGCACCAGATCGGCATGACGCTGCGCTGAAGCGTTAACGAGTCCGTTAACGAGTCCGCGTGGCCATTGCGAGCGACCACGTCAGCGGCTTCACGTCGAGCCGCTCAGACGTCATTGGCGCAGCGGCAGTGACCAGCGTCATGGTCTGTCCAGCACGTATCGTGGCGAGCGTGGTGGGATCCGCATTGAGGACAACGATTCCCGTACGACTGATAGCCGATCCGTCGCTGGCTTTGATCGACCGTGCGCGAACCAGAAGGCGACCGGTCGTGCCGGCCGAGACAACCCAGACAACCTTGCCTGTGATGGTCAACGAAACGGCACTATTGGCCGCACTCATCATCGCCGGGTTCGTTGGGTCGGGCTGCAGGATCGTCGCAGCCTGAAGCCAGGGGTAGGGCGTGACAACCCTGTCACCGAAGTGCAGCTCGAAATGCAGATGGCAGGGCGCGCTCGATGCATCGCCCGTCCGACCAACGTAGGAGATAACTTGGCCTGTTTTGACAGTGGAGCCGTTCTTGAGTCCCTTCGCAAAGGCGCTACTCGCGTCGCCCCTGACACCCATGTGGATGTAGCGGTACCAGGAGTCCTTGCCCGTTAGCGTGACCATCCATCCGGAGCGATCGCCGTAATCGAGGCGGACTGTTCCTGCTACCACTGCCACGGCGGGCGTTCCGCAAGGCGCCATCAGGTCGTTGCCCTCATGGCTGCCGCCCCCGCGAGCATCACCGAAATCGTCGGTGTAGTGGGCGCCGCCCACAACGGGGAAGAGGTCGAATGGTGGAGCGGCCGCTGCGGCCGTACCACTTGTGGCCAAGAGCAGTCCGACGCTGATCAGGAGTGCAATACGCATACGTAGAGACCGGCAGACGCCCGATCCGTCCTCAAGGCTACACGGGGTCGTGTCTGACTGTCCAACCTCGGCTTCGTTGTGAACAAATTGAGACGAATGACGCAAACCTCCACGCGTCCGACGATAACGCGGTATTCTCCCCTCAATGTTCGCAGGAAACGTGTGAGACATTACGGATCGTTTTCGGCAAGAACACTGATTTAATGGCACCCACACCGCGCAAAACGCCACTGCACGATCGCCACGTCGAGCTCGGCGCGCGCATGGTCGACTTCGCCGGCTGGGAGATGCCGGTCTACTACGTGGGCATCAACGAGGAACACCGCGCAGTACGAGCGCGAGCCGGACTCTTTGACGTCTCGCACATGGGACAGTTCGAGATTACGGGCACCGGTGCCGAGGGGTTGCTCCGCAAGGCTCTCGCCAGCGACATTGACCGCCTCGAAGAGGGCCAGGCTCAGTACTCGTTTCTCCTCAACGCCAAGGGCGGCATTATCGACGATCTGATCGTCTACAAGCTGCCCAACAAGGTCTGGCTACTGGTCGTCAACGCAGGTAATATCGCGATCGACCTCGCACACCTGAAGAGCTTCAAGCATCGCGCAGCAACAATCACGGATGTCAGCGACGAGACGGCGATGATTGCGTTGCAAGGACCTGTTGCGATGGAGTTGCTGGCTGATATTTGGCCCAAGAAGACTCCAGCACCCGAGACGGGCAAGCCGTTCACGATCGTTGAGCGCGTCGTCGCGGGCGTACCGTCACGGGTTGCATATACGGGCTACACCGGCGAGCCCGGCGTCGAGATCATGTGTGCCGCCGATCGCGCGGGCGACCTTTGGGATGGCATCCTCGCCCGTCGCGAGCACGGGGTCGTACCGAGCGGCCTTGGTGCGCGAGACACGTTGCGCCTCGAGGTGGGGTATCCGCTCCACGGCCACGACATCAACCCGAAGACCACGCCGATCGAGGCTAGCCTCGGACGCTTCGTGCATCTCGGCCGTGAGTTCATGGGCAGCGACGTCCTGGACAAGCAGGCCGCTAAGGGTGTCAAGCGTCGGCTGGTCGGCCTCAAGATCGTCGATCGCGCCATTCCGCGAGAGGGCTACCCGATTCTGTCGGGTGGCGAGCAGATCGGCACGATCACGAGTGGAACGCTCTCCCCAAGCATCGATCGCGGGATTGGCCTCGGCTATGTTCCCGAGATGTTTGCGAAGCCAGGAACGGTCCTGCAGGTCGATATCCGGGGACGATTGCGCGATGCTGAAGTTGCCAAATTGCCGTTCTACAAGAAGGAAGCCTGAGTCATGCCTGCCGACGAGTCCTATCCCGCCGACCTGCGCTATCACCACGATCATGATTGGGTGCGCGTGGCGGGCGATGAGGCCACGTTTGGCATTACGTGGCACGCACAGGATGCGCTTGGAGAAGTCGTCTTTTTTGAGCCACCAGCAGTCGGTAGCCGTGTCGAGGCCGACGGCTCGTATGGATCGCTCGAGTCGGTCAAGGCCGTCTCTGACGTCATTGCGCCGCTTGCCGGCACTGTTACGGCAATCAATGATGCAGTCGTGGAGTCGCCGGAACTTGTCAACGAGGCACCGTACGACGCTGGCTGGTTGATTCGCGTCAAGCTCGACGACGTCGCGGCCGTCGAGGCTCTGCTCGATGCAGACGCCTACCAAGCCACGCTCTAAGCCCCACCGACGTTCGCGCCAGCCCGCCGAACAGCGGTGATACTTTGACGCATGAGTTTTGACCGCGAAGCCTCGTGTCGACGTTGCCGGGTGTACTGCGACTGGGTGATTGATCCCGTCGGCTGTCTTGGCTGCTCGCGGCTGTATGCCTACGACGCCAAAGATGGTCGGCGCTATGCCGGTTGCGTCGAGCGCGTGCACGCTGCCGAGGTCGACCTTGGTGTGCTCGAGCAGTGTGCAGAAGAGGAGCGAGGCTTCGGTGGGATCCGCGCGGTGCGCGTGCCGCTGCCGATCTGTAGCGCGGTCGTTGACTCCGCCTATCCGCGGCGGTTACCAGAGATTGGCTGTGTCAATCCCGAGTTCTACGAGCCGCCGGGTGGCGGCACGTTCGTCATTACGACGCGCGAGCAGCCTTCGCGCGACGCGTAACGCCCTGCTTGTAGAGCGTCCGAAGCGCGGTGATTTCCGCTGCATCTGGACCATTGCCTTCGGCGCCAGGCGTTTCGAGCAGCATCGGAAGATCGCTGAGGGCAGGATGCGATAGCGTCAACGCGAGGCCGGTGCCCAGCTCGCCCTGGCCGATGTTGGCATGGCGATCACGATTCGAACCGAGCGCCGCCGCCGCATCGTTGACGTGCAGGCAGCGCAGCCGATCGATCCCCACTCGTGTATCGATCTCAGCAACCAGTGCATCAAGTTGCGGGGAGTCGGTGACATCGACGCCGGAGACGTAGGCATGACAGGTGTCAATGCAGAGGCCCAACCGTGGATGATCAACAGCGTTGATGATGCTCGCCAATTCGACTGGGTCGCGCCCGATCGTGCCGCCGGCGCCCGCAGAATTCTCGAGCAGAAGCCACGGGCCATCAAGCCGTTTGAGCGCGGTCTGCAATTCCGTCACGATCTGCGGCAGCGTCGCCTCGAGCCCACGCCCCTTGTGGGAGCCGACGTGCAAGACGATGCCATCGGCAGCAATTGCATTGGCGACGTCGATCGTGTTGAGCAAGGCGGAGCGACTCTTCTTCAGTAGCTCGGGCTCATCTGTCGCCAGGTTGATGAAGTAGATCGCGTGACAGGCGATGTACTGCACCTGTCCGCTCTCGCGTGCTGCGCGCAGAACGGCGAGATCCTCGGGCTTATGCGCGGTCGGCTTCCACGTGCGCGCGCTCTGGATAAAGACTTGAACACCATCGGCGCCAATCGCGGCTGCTCGCGCCGGAACGTTATGCAGTCCGCCGGCAGACGAGATGTGGGCGCCAGCAATCACTCCGCCAGCATAGGTGTCGCCCCGGCGGCGACCTGACGGGCGCTTGGGGAAGGGGAGGTACGGTTCCGCTATGTCCGTTCGCGTCCGCTTTGCTCCCTCGCCCACCGGTTTTCTTCACGTTGGCGGTGTGCGGACTGCGCTCTACGTGTGGCTGTTCGCGCGTCACCACGGCGGAACGACGGTGCTGCGGATCGAAGATACCGATACGGAGCGCGAAGAGGCCGGCGCGATCGAGCAGATCCAACGCTCGCTCGATTGGCTCGGACTCGACTTCGACGAGTCTCCGCGCGTCGGCGGACCCTACGGTCCTTACCTGCAGAGCGAGCGCAGCGAGCACTACCAGGCCGCCGTTGATCGTCTGCTCGCCCAGGGCGACGCCTATCGTTGCTACCAGACAGCCGAAGAGCTCGAGGTCGCGCGTGCAGAGGCGCGGCAGACCGATGACCCTGCGCTCCCGACACGGCTCCATCGCAATTTGACCGCAGAGCAGATTGCCTCCTTCGAGGCTGAGGGGCGGCCAGCGGCGATTCGATTCCGTACGCCCCTTGAAGGCGAGACGGTGATTGAGGATCTCGTGCGTGGTCGGATTGTCTTTGAGCATCGACTGCTCGGGGATACCGTCCTGATGCGCGGTGGTGGACGTCCGACCTACCAATTGGCAAACCCGCTCGACGATCTCGCGATGGGCATTACGCACGTCATCCGCGGCGAGGATTTGCTGTCCTCGACACCGCGTCAGAGGTTGCTTGTGGAGGCGCTTGGTGGGACCTTTCCACAGACGGCACACCTCTCAATGATTCTCGGCGCGGACAAGAAGCGTCTGTCCAAGCGACATGGCGCGGCCAGCGTCGAGGAGTTCCGTGAGGCGGGCTATCTACCCGAGGCGCTGGTGAACTTTCTCGCGCTGTGCGGCTGGTCGTGGGACGGCGAGACCGAGCTGATGAGCGTCGCCGAGCTGGTAGAACGTTTTTCGCTGGAGCGGGTCAATCCGGCCCCGGCGGTGTTCGATCACGAAAAGCTGGCGTGGATGAACGGGCAGTACTTGCGGGCGCTCGACACGGCGGCGTACGCGGCCGCGCTGCGAAGCTACCTTGAGGACGCTGGCTCTCCGCTCGCGGCTGCCGCGCGACTCGACGAACTTGTACCGGTGGTGCAGGAAAAACTCGGCGCCTTCGGTGAGTTCGACGCACTCGTCGGCTCACTGCTCGAGTCGCGTGAGCCAGACGCCGAGTCGTGGCAGAAGTTGCTCAACGACGAGCATGCCACGCGCATCCTCGACGCGGCGATCGTGAGCCTCAGTGCGCTATCGGCCTGGACGGTCGAAAACGTTGAGACTGCGCTACGTGCCGTCTGTGAGGAGCTCGAATTGAAGCCGCGTCAGGCGTTTCTTCCAATCCGGATTGCAATCGCCGGTTCGACGGTCGCGGCCGGGCTGTACGAGTCGATCGCGTTTCTTGGGTCCGAGGCTTCGCTGGCACGCCTGCAGCACGCACGCGCCGCTCTTGTCGACGTGTAACCCAGCGCGCAGGAAGTTTGTGGTTTGGCGCGTATCGTGAGTGGAGATGGCACCACGCGAACGCAGCAAGCCGAAGAGTGACGAGCAGGACACGGTCGAGACGCGTCCTCGACGCGCGCGCGGTGTCTTTGCAGCGATCATCGCCGCTGCCGCACTGATCATCGTGACAGCCGTTGTGACCGCGATAGTGGTCGATGCCGTCCACGGACGCTCGAATCCGGTTGTTGCATCAGTGTCTGGCTCCGACCCTCAGTCGAATGCGGTCGATACCGCGCGTGCTGCGGGCTACAAGGATGGCGTGCGCGACACGAAGCAATTGGCCAAAGATCAGCTTGCCGCGCGTTACGACCAGGGTTTTGCGAAGGGGTACGCCAAGGGGCGTGAAACGGCCACGAACAGTACGGGCCAAGATGGTGGCTACCAAGATGGATTCAACGCCGGTGTCAAGGCCGCCGTCGACGCCTACAAGAAGATCATCGAGCAGGCCCAGCAGATCATCGCCGAGGCGAATCAGGCGCCGGTGGTGACGCTACCAACCGTGACAACGGGGTAGCGATGCTCAACGCTCGGGCGACCGTATACTGAGGGTGTCCCAATGACGGGGCGCTGCCCCGGCAAAGCCGTGGGTTTTAGGGGGACGATCGTGGACTGCAAGCTGTCAGTGACCACTCGTAGCAGTGAGCGAAGTAGGCGATTCGCTCGGCGGGTCGGTGTTGCGCTGGTCGCGCTCGCGCTGTTTGGCATCATGGTCGGCTCGTCTCTTGCCAGTCCGTCAACGAGCTCGCGCGCAACAATTGCGGTCTTGAGTGCAGCAATGGGCAGCAACGACGTGGCGGCCAACAAGTGTCCCAACAACACGGCCACGGGTCTCGACAATCTGCCGATCGTCTTCAATTGGTTTATTCGACCGACCTCGGTCAAGGCGAGCGACTTTACG
>CAXNNM010000030.1:0-8190 GCA_964203735.1 Gaiellales bacterium
ACTGCGGAACGATCTTCGCCTTCGAACCGGCGCGCCGCTCGCTGACCGCCAGCATCGCGATTCGTACCGCCTCGGTCTCGGACGGCGAGGCTCGCTATGGCGCCGGTGGTGCCGTGACGCTGCTGTCCGACCCCGCCGATGAGGCGGAAGAGACGATCGTCAAAGCCCAGGCCTTCCTGCGCGCCACCAACGCGACCCTCGAGGGCTGGCAGTGATCCCCGTCTTCGAAACCGCGCTCGTCGAGAACGGCCGCATTCGCCTGCGCGATCGACACCTTGCACGTCTCGCGGCCTCGGGTGGCTCGCCCGAACAGGTCGCCGAACTCGATCGCCTACTGACCGACGTCTGTGCTCAGCCCGAGCAGCCATTCATCGTCCGCATCGACGTCTCGGATGCTGAGCTCGTGGTGATGACGCGCCCGCTTCGCTCGACCGCGCCCGTCACGCTGCCGATCAAGCGGGTCTACGACCCCGGCGTCGAGTTGCGGCACATCAAGATCGCCGATCGCTCGTGGGTCGACGTCGTCGAGGCCGAGTTTGATGGCGCCGAGGTGCTGCTGGTCTCTGACGACGACCTGGTCGGTGAGACGACGCGCGCGAGCATCATCGTGCGGCTCGCCAATGGCAGCCTCGTCGTGCCACGCCTCGCCGGGATTCTGCAGGGCGTGACGCGCAGTTGGGCACTCGACGAGACGGGCGCCGCCGAAGCCGACGTGCACCTGGCCGACCTCTACGCCGCGCAGGGAGCGGCCGTCTTGACGGCCGGCCGCGGCGTGATCCCCATCGCCAGCGTCGACGGCCAAGCGATTGCACGCGACGCCATCTTCGACGAGCTGCAGACGGTCTGGCGGGCGCTGCCATGATCGTCATCCTCGACAACCGCGACTCGTTCGTGCTCAACATCCAGCACCGCCTCGCCGAGCTTGGCGTACCCGCCCGAGTCGTGCCGTCGCACAGCACGCGGCTCGACGAGATCTCGGCGCTCTCGCCACGGGCGCTGATCGTGTCGCCCGGCCCGCAAGGACCCGACGAGGCTGGCATCTCAACGGCCGCGATCCGCACCTTCGGCCGCGACATTCCCGTGCTCGGCATCTGCCTCGGCCACCAGTGCATCGCCGTCGCCTTCGGCATCGCCGTTGGCCCCAACGCAAACGCCATGCATGGCCAGGCCGCCGCGATCGAGCACGATGGCGAGGGAGTGCTAGCCGGTCTACCCTCACCGTTTGCGGCTGGGCGCTACCACGCACTCGCCGCCGCCGAGCCCGCCGATGACAGCGAGCTCGTCGTCTCGGCACGCCTCGAAGGCGGGCTGATTATGGGGCTGCGCCACCGCACGCTGCCGATCGAAGGCGTGCAGTTTCATCCCGAGAGCGTGCTGACACCCCTCGGCTATCGGATCCTCGCGAACACCGCACGCCAGGCCGGCTACACGATCGACGATGCGGTGATCGACGGCCTTGTCGCCGACGCGCTGCGGGTTACTGGCGCTTGAGCGCGAGCAGAGACAGCATCTCGTAGATCACGTTGGCGGCCATCAAGGCCGTCTGCTGACCCGGCCCGTCGTACTGCGGCGCGACCTCAACGACATCGGCACCGACCAGGTTGACGCCCTTCAAGGCCCGCACGAAATCGAGCGCCTGGTCCGCACTCGGCCCGCCCACCTCGGGCGTGCCCGTACCCGGCGCGATGCCTGGATCGACGAAGTCGATATCGAACGAGAAGAACAGCGGCGTATCACCCGCGCGCTCAGCCACCGCCGCGCCAAACTCGGCCGGCGTCCACTGGCGCAGCTCCTGCCACGGCACGAGGCGAATGCCAAGATCGGCCGCGACCTGATAATCCTCGGGCCCATAGAGCGAGCCGCGCTGGCCCGCCTGCAACGACTTAGCCGGGTCGATCAGACCCTCCTCGATCGCCCGCTTGGCGAACGTGCCGTGGTTGTACGGCAGACCGTTGTACTGGTCCCAGAGATCGTGATGCGCGTCGAGCTGCACGTAGGCCAACGGCCCATGCTTCTTCGCAACCGCACGCAACTCGGCAAGCGCCACCGAGTGGTCGCCACCCATGCCGATCGGGACTGCCCCACGGTCGAGAATGCCCGTCACGTACTCCTCGATGCGCGGCAGCGTGTGCTCGATGTAACCGGGCACCGTCGGGGCATCGCCCGCGTCGACGACCGACAGGTTGCCGAAGACCATGACACCCACAGCAGGGTTGTAGGGCCTCAACAGGGCAGACGCCGAACGAATCGCCTCGGGACCAAACCGCGAGCCCGAACGAAACGACGTCCCACCATCCCAGGGCATGCCAAAGACGGCAGCGTCGGCGCCATCGATCTCGGGGATATGCGGCAAACGGGCGAAGGTGCGCACGCCGGTAAAGCGCGGCGAGGCGAGGGCGTCGGTCGGCTCATGCATGGTCATGGGAGGACTCTAGCGACACGGACCAGTCGGATGCCACGCGGTGTGCACCGGTTCGCACGTATTCTCAGATGGTCGCCGCAATGCCGGCGTCCGCACTCCATGCCACGCATCCTTCGCCTCATATTGATCAGCGCCGTCATCGCCGCCGTCATGACCGGTGGCGTCCTCGTCTGGGCCCTGCAGGCGGGCAGCAGCGACTTTGCCTTCGTGCCGCGCGCAGCAGTACCAACGATTGGCGTCGTCACCGTCGCTGGGCAAGAACCAGCACCAAAAGGCGCCGGTTCGCTCTACTACAGCACCGTCGGCGTACGCCACGCCACCATCTTCGAGACCTGGTTTGGAGTCGCCGATGGTGGCGAACTAATGCCCGCCCACTCGGTCCTCCAGCCAGGCGAATCCGAAGCCGACCGCTCGCGACTCGACACCGTCGCCATGGACTCGTCGCAGAGCGCAGCAACGGTGGTTGGACTACGCGCGCTCGGCGTCCCCGTCACCGTCAAATCCAAAGGCGTGCGCATCGTCGGTATCGACCCGCAGGCTCCGATCGCAACTTCAGGAGCCGTCCTCGGCGACATCATCGTGGCCGTCGACAAGGAGCGCATCAACACCACGGACGAACTGCGAGCGGCACTGACAGCCGTCGGTGCCAAGCAGCCCGTCACCCTGACGTTGCATCGCGCCGGCGAGATGGAAACCGTCACCACGCAAACCATCAAGGGACCGAAGAGCACCCCGATGCTTGGCATCGTGCCGAGCGAAGCCTCAGTCGTCGTATCGACGCGCAAGGTGACCTACACCATTGAAGGCGTTGGCGGACCCTCCGCCGGGCTCGCCTTCGCACTGCAGATCTACAGCGCCGGCAAGGGCTACGCAAACCTGAAGGGCCTCCGAGTCGCCGCGACTGGCACCCTCAACATGCAAGGTGCGGTCGGGCCGATCGGCGGGGCTGGCGAGAAGGCAATTGGTGCTGGGCGCGTCGACGCGGATCTCTTTCTGGTGCCGATGGCCAACGTTGCCGATGCTCGAGCTGACGCGCCGAACGGCGTCCGCGTGATCGGCGTCAACAACTTCACCGATGCTTTACAGGCCATCGAAAACGCCACGACGCCGTAGCCGAAAAAACCCGCATAATGCGGGGAATTCGGCTTGAAACCACTTGCCTCGATGGGCACCTAAACGTAACCTGTTGTTGTTGCTGAGGAGAGCCTTCTCGCAACCGTAGTTCGTTCCCGGAGGAGTCGTCGTTGATGTCTGCGCGCGCATGCAATCAGTGCTATTTCCGCGTGCACGACCTCTGCGCGCTACCCCGCACCGAGCCCTGCGCGACCTTCCGTCTCGCCAAGCGCCAAGGTCTCGTGCCGCCACCCCAGGCACAGCTGATCGAGCGTCCCGCTGCGGCAAGTCTGGCCGCGCAAGCTTCGCTGTAATCGCTTAGGCTTCCCGCATGAGCGACAGCACACCAAAGAAGAGCGATCGCAAGCCGTACATCCTGCTGATCGTGTTCGCCATCGTGCTGGTGTACCTGCTCGCATTCAGCCTGCTCAACACAGCGCAGGTCAGCGTCTCGTTCGTCGTCTTCTCGACGACGACCGCACTGATCTGGGTGATGATCGCCGCTGCCGGGCTCGGCCTCGTACTCGGTATCGTGGGCACCTCAATGCTCCGCCACCGCCACCGCCGCCACCATCAGGGGTAGGTCAGGCGATCAGCTTCCTAATGGGGTCAGACCCTTTTAGGAAGTCGGATTAACTAACCAGGCATCCCAGCGGCCTCTAACTTCCTAAAAGGGTCTGACCCCATTAGGAAGCTGATCAACAAACCAAACACCCCAGCCGCCTCTAACTTCCTAAAAGGGTCTGACCCTAATAGGAAGCTGATGACGACTAGAGCAGTTGCGCGAGGCGAGCGATGCCCTCGTCCATCTCCTCGGGCTTGACAGCCGAGAAGGCGAGACGGAGGTGATCCTTGCCAGAGCCATCGACGAAGAAGTCGGAGCCCTTGACGAACGGCACGCCAGCCTCGGTCGCCTTTGGCAGCAGCGCATCGCAGTCGACGCCTTCGAGCTTGCCCCAGAGGAAGTAGCCACCCTCGGGTGCGCGGTACGAGAAGCGGTCGCCAAGGTGCGTGTCCAGTGCAGCGACAAGTGCGTCCTTACGAGCCTCCAACTGCGGGCGCACACGGTCGAGGCCCTTGTCGAACTCGCCGGCCGCACAATACTCGGCCACGGCAGCATGGGCAAAATGCACAGCGCCGATATAGGTCTGATTGGCGATGTAGGCCATCTTCTTGCGCAGCTCTTCTGGCAACAGCAAGGCGCCGGCGCGCACACCAGGAGCGATCGTCTTCGTAAACGACGTCGAGTAGATCACGCGACCAGCGGTGTCGAGGTCGACCATGCGAGCAACGTCCGAGCCCGAGAAGCGCAGATCGCCATACGGGTCATCTTCGAAGATCCAGAAGCCATGCTCGGCAGCCAAATCGACGAGGCGCTGACGGACGGCAAGCGTCGTGACATTGCCGGCCGGGTTTTGGAAGTTCGGGATGATGTAGACCAGCCCGGGCGTCTTGCCAGCCTTGATTGCTGCCTCGAGGGCATCAACGTCGATGCCGTCTTCGAGCAGCGGATACGCGTCGACGGTGGCACCAAAACGCTTCAGCGTCAGGATCGTGCGGTCGTAGGTCGGAGCCTCAACAGCGGCACGACCACCCGAGCCAGCAAACAACATTTCGGCAAGAAACGCGAAGGCCTGCAGCGAGCCGTTCGTGACGAAGACGCCAGCCGCATCGAAGCCCCAGCGATCGCCAATCCACGTGCGCAGGGGCATGTAACCCATCGGGTCGCCATAGAGCAGCATCCCCGTCGCATCCTTGTCCATCGCGCGCGCAATCGCGCTCTTGAGCTCGTCGACGGGAAGAAGGTCTGCGGACGGAACGCCGCGTGCAAAGGAGATAGTGGCCATGCCTCGCAGTCTACGAATCCGTGCGGCGTTGTGCGGCGGGTGTGACGGTGTGGCTGGGGTTGGGGTGCGTGCGGCTGGGGCGCGGTTCAAATCGTGGCGTCCTCGATCGCGTCCGCGTCAGTTCTGTCGAGCACGCGCACGTAGCGTCGAGGACACCAGCCGATGCGAAAGCCCAGAGACCCCCAGCGCAGACTCACCGCGATCTTCTATCGCGATGAAGAAGGTAACGAGCCTGTACGGCAATTCATTGCGTCACTCCCCCGGGCTGAACAGGATGCTCTCGATGCTCAGATTGACCGTCTCAATGATCTCGATGATGCCAACCCACATCTGCCGTTCCCATATAGCTCTCAGGTTGATGCCGAAATGCGCGAACTTCGGTGTCATTTCGGCAGTGCTCATTACCGCATTCTCTACTGTCGATCCCAACGGTTGATTGTGCTCCTACATGCGTTTCGAAAGTCCACGAGGGCGATCCCCACGAGTGACATCGCAATCGCCCGTTGGCGTTGGAATTCATTCAAGGAACGGATGAACGAATCGCCTCGCATTGGTCGACGACCAGCTGGGAGCGATGCCCCATGAACCGAATCCTAACTTCGCACGCGTGCTAAGGTGGTTTGACGATGAGTAACGTAAATGGCAGCAAACAGTGGGTCAGTCCGATCGGAATGACCGTCGAGGAGAGCATCGCTACGAAGCGTGCTGAGGACCCGGAATACCGCCGCCTCAACGATTACTACCGCCCGATGAGGGACCTCGCAACCGCGGTGATCTTGCGGCGCGGCGCGCTCGGCATGACGCAGGAAGAGCTCGCTCGCCGCATGGGCACGACCGCGTCATCAATCTCTCGTATCGAGAGCGGCCAACACCGCACGCGGCCGGATACCCTCAAGCGCCTGGCCGAGGCCCTCGGCGGCACGGCCGTGATGGGCTTCGAGTTTCCCGCCGCCGACAACGCTGAGGCGACGTCGGTGTTGGTCACGCTCTAGCGCGATGCCAATGCGACTCGAATGTCATAAAGGGGTCAGACCCTTTTATGACATAGGAGCAATACGCGGCAACCAAAGCGTGAGCGGATGTCACAAAAGGGTCTGACCCCTTTGTGGCATTCGAGTTGGGTGGCTTAGCGCTTGCCCACTAGGTCGGCCATGATTTGGGCGGCCTCGGTTGGGTTTGTGCCGACGCGGACGCCCTTGGCTTCGAGAGCCTCTTGCTTGGCGGCAGCCGTGCCCGCCGAGCCGGAGATGATTGCGCCTGCGTGGCCCATCGTCTTGCCTGGGGGCGCTTCGAAGCCAGCGATATAGGCGACGACGGGCTTCGTGATGCGCTCGGCAATCACCTCGGCCGCCTTCTCCTCCTCGTTGCCACCGATCTCGCCGACCATCACGATGTACTCGGTCTCGTCGTCAGCCTGGAACAGGTCGAGCGCGTCGATAAACGAGGTGCCGATGACGGGGTCGCCACCGAGACCAATGATCGTCGAGTTGCCGAGACCCTTGGCTGCCAGCTCGCCACCGATTTGGTACGTGAGCGTGCCAGAGCGCGACATCAGGCCGATCGAACCGGGCTTGAAAACCTCGGCCGGAATGATGCCGATATTGGCGATACCCGGCGAAAGCGCGCCCGGGCAGTTCGGCCCGAGCAGGTGAATGCCACGCGGACGAATGTAGTGGTAGACCTCGAGCATGTCATGGGCAGGGATGCCCTCGGTGATGCAGATGATCTGCGCCACGCCCGCCTCGGCGGCCTCGAGAATCGCCTCGGCCGCAAAGCGCGGCGGCACGATTACGAGCGCTGTATTCGCACCCTGGTGCTCCACGGCATCGGCCACAGAGTCGTAAACCGGAATACCCTCGACGTCTTGCCCGGCACGGCCCGGCGTGACGCCCGCAACGACATTGGTGCCGTAGTCGCGGTTGCGCAGCGCGTGGAAGGTGCCCTCGCGGCCGGTGATGCCCTGGACAACCAGGCGCGTTTCCTTCGTGGCAATGATGGCCATGGCTAGCTCGCTTCCTTGGCGAGGCGAACAGCAGTCGCTGCGGCCTCGAGCATCGTCTTCTCGACCGTGATCTCTGGGCGGGCCGCCTCTGCAAGGAGAGCGCGTCCCTCCTCGGCATTCGTGCCGTCGAGCCGCACAACAATCGGTGCGCGGATCTCGGTCGCCTCGAGTGCGCTGAGCAAGCCCTTGGCGACCTCATCGCAGCGCGTGATGCCACCGAAGATGTTGAACAAGACGCTATTGACCTTGTCGTTGCTGAGCACGATCTCGAGCGCCGTCGTGATCTTCTCGGCGCTCGCGCCACCACCAACGTCGAGGAAGTTGGCGGGACGTCCGCCAGCCTGCGCAATCACGTCGACAGTGCTCATCACGAGGCCCGCACCATTGCCGAGAATGCCGACGTCGCCATCGAGCTTGACGTAGGCGAGATGGGCCTCGCGCGCGGCCTGCTCCTGCGGGTCCATCGCTGCGAGATCGCGCATCGCCTCCACGTCGGGATGGCGATAGAGCGCGTTGTCGTCGATCGTCACCTTGGCATCGGCCGCGAGCAGCGTGCCATCTTCGAGGAAGACGAGCGGATTGACCTCAACGAGCATGGCGTCCTCGGATTGGAAGACACCGTACAGCTGCGCGAGCATCGCGCCAAGAGCCTTGCGCTCATCGACCGGAATGCCGGCGGCGGCCATCAACTGCACACCGTGGAAGCCGCGGTAGCCGAGCGCTGGATCGACATGCAGGCGCGCCAGCATGTCGGGATGATTCGCCGCCACGTCCTCGACGTCCATGCCACCCATCGTCGTCAGCAT
>CAXNNM010000031.1:0-8026 GCA_964203735.1 Gaiellales bacterium
TGCACCCAATCGCGATGTTCAACTTCGATGATCGCGCAGCGCGTGCCTTCGGCATCCTCACCGTCATGCTTCAAAAGGCCGGCACGATGATTGGCGTTCCCGATCTGATGATCGCGGCTACCGCTCTGTCGCGCGGAGCCATCGTCGTGACGTCGAATCCGCGTGATTTTGGACGCGTACCCGGCCTCGTCACCGAAAACTGGCGCGCCCGCTAGAGCCACTTGGCATGCCGCAGCGCAGCAACAGCGAGCGCCATGGCACCAAGGGTGATCCCAAGGCTGAAGTACTCGCCATACGGGTTATCGCGCAGCGGGAGATTGACAAAATTCTGCCCGAACCATCCAGTCGTAATCGTCGGAATCAACAGCACTGCGCCCCAGCCAGAGATCTTGCGCACAATATCGTTCTGCTTATACGCGACGAGCGAGAGGCGCGTGTCCTGAACCGCAGTCAGTCTGTCGCTGTAGGCATCAAGATCGTCGTGGACCCGCAGCAGGTGATCGTAGATGTCACGAAGATCAAGGTCGACAGCGTCACCGTGTGTACGATCGACGAGCTCTTGGCGGATCACTGCGCCGAGCACCTCGCGGAGCCGATTAGATCGGCGACGAAGGTCGCCCACGGAGCCCCGCAGGTGTGCCGTTTCGCGGAGCGTGGGTAGAAGATCACGGGCACTCGACTCGTTAAGCGCGGTCGCCTCTTGGCTGACAAGCCGCTCCTCGAGGTCGCCCGAGGCGTCCTCGTAGGCTTCGACAAGGTGCCCGAGCAACACGCAGGCAACAACTATGCCGCCCGCGCTGCCGTCCGGCCAGTGCACCACATCGCGCGCGGTGTCAGCCAGATCGACGCCCCAGTTCCGACGAAGCGTGATGGCGCGGGTTCCGCTGATTGCGATCATGCCGGTTCCGTCGCCGACCGGCGAGACGGTCGAGATTACCGACCATTCATCCATCTGCAAAAACCGTTGTCGCGCCTCGCCGTCCTCGAGCACGTCAAGGACGTGCTCGGGCCAACCAAACGCCGCGACCAGAGCCCGCAGTTCTTCGTTGGTTGGATCGGAGGCGTCAACCCAGATGACTGAAGTGCTGGCACCGGCAATTTCTGGCAGGTCCGCAATCTCGAATGGGATGAGCGCAGCCTGCGGTTGCGCGTCAACCTTCAGCGTCTGAAGCATGTGGCTCATCGTTACAGGCGGATCTGCCGGAAACCCCGAACCGATACACTCCTGAGGTGCTGAAGGGCAAGAAATTCTTTCTAACGGGCGGCGCCGGCTTTATTGGCACGACGATTGCGCGGCTGTTGGCAGACGACAACGATGTTGTCCTGTACGACAACCTGCACAACAACGCGTTGCAGCACACGGATCTCGGGCAGCACCCGAACATCACCTTGGTCGAAGGCGACATTCTCGACCTTGAACTCCTGCGCAAGTCGGCAGCAGATGCCACGCACATCATTCATATGGCTGCAATCGCAGGCGTGGCGACGGTGCTCAAGAGCCCGGTGCGCACGATGCGCGTCAACCTGATGGGCACCGCGAATGTCGCAGAGGTCGCACAGGGTCTTGGCAGCCAGTTGGAGCGGCTCGTTGATTTCTCGACGAGTGAGGTCTTTGGCCGCCACGCGTACAAGGTTGAAGAGACGCACGAGATGTCGGGTGGCCAGGTCGGCGAGGCCCGCTGGTCGTATGCGGTCTCGAAGTTAGCGGGCGAGTTTTTCTTGCATGCGTACTTCGAGGAGTACGGCGTGCCCGTCGCAGTCGTACGCCCCTTCAATATTTACGGTCCGAACCAGATTGGCGTCGGCGCGATCCACCACTTCGTACGCCACGCGATTGCCAACGAGGAGATCACCGTCCATAACGACGGTGCCCAGATTCGCGCGTGGTGCTACATGGACGACATCGCCGACGCCGTGCTCGAGATCCTCGAGAACGACGACGCGATCGGTCAGTCCTTCAACATCGGCAACCCCCGCAGCGTCTGCACGACCTACGACCTCGCGCTGCGCATCAAGCGCCTTGCCAACTCGGAGTCGCCGATCGTCTTTAAGCCGCTCGAGTACACCGACGTCGAGATCCGCATCCCCGACATCACGCAATCACGCGAGCTGCTCAAGTGGGAGCCGAAGGTCGACCTCGATGAGGGCCTCTTGCGCACGATTGAGTGGTACCGCGCGGAGGCTGGCTCCGCCGCGAAGTGACGACCCCGGCCCTCGTCGTTCTTGGCGCCGGGCTCTCGCAGCGACCACTGATCGAACGCGCGCAGGCGCGTGGGTTGACGACGTGCGTCGTCGATGGTCGGACCGACCGTCCGGCGGCAGGCGCAGCCGACGTCTTTGTCCATCAGGACTTCTCGGATGTGCCAGCCACGATCGCGGCCCTCGTGGCTGCGGGCATCGAGCCGCTCGGCATCTGCTCGATGGGCTCCGAGCAGGCCGTTGTCCCCGGCGCTCGGCTGGCTGAGGCGTTGGGTCTACCCGGCCTGCCCGTCTCGGCGGCACTCGCCGCCACCGACAAGGTCGTGCAGCGCACGCTCTACCGCGACCATGGTGTCCCGACCGCTGGCTTTGCACCTGCCCGCACGGTTGACGATGCGCTCGCTGCGTACGACGCACTCGGCCCGCGCGTGATCATCAAGCCAACCGACGGTGCTGCCCAGCGCGGTGTCAGCGATGTCCAGTCGCGCGACGAGGTGCCGGGTGCCGTCGAGCATGCCATCGCCAACTCGCGCAACGGCGAGTTAATCGTTGAGGAGCACCTGAGCGGTCTCGAATACACCGTCAATGCGTTCGTGTTGGGCGGCGTGTTCTGCCCGGTCAGCGTGACGTTGCGCGAGCTCGCACCCGAACCGGCCGTGGGCATTTGCGTTGCGCACCGCTATCCCTGTGGTCGCTCGGAGCAGGACGTCGCCACGATCATTGAGGTTGTGCGCGCGGCTGCAGCAGCGATCGGAATCGATGCCGCACCCGTCTATGCCCAGGTGCGCTTTGGTGCGACCGGCCCGCGCATGATCGAGTGTGGCGCGCGTCTCGGTGGCGGCAGCGACGCACAGCTGGCCAAGCTCGTCGTCGGGGTCGACCTGATGGAGACCGTGCTCGATGCTGCACTCGGACAGATCGGCCATGCGAGCCTCGTCCCGCAGCCGACGGCCGAGCCGTTTGGCCACTCGCGCTTTGTGATCCCCGCTGCGCCAGGACGCATCACCCGAGCCGACCCCGGCGCAGTTGACCAACTGCCTGGCGTGCACGCTGTCGGCTTTTTTCATCATGCGGGCCAGATCGTGCCGCCGCTCTGGTCGGCGTCGGGACGACTTGGTGTGCTGCTGATGACAGCGGCGTCGGATGCCGAGCTTGATGCGCGGACCGAGGCGGCGCTCGCCGCTCTGCACGTCATCATCGAGCCCATGGAAGATGCCGAGGCAATGGCCGCGTGGACGGAGCAGTTGGAGCGCGAGCGGACGGGCAGCGCGTGAGCGAGTTCTCCCCCGCCCGCTATGTCGAGCTGCTTGAGGCAATCAAGGCCGGGCGCTACCGCCTGCGCACGTTTACCGTCGAACAGCCGGCCGAGCAGATGCTGTTCCTGCGCCACGACGTTGATGTGTCGCTCGAGGACGCCGTTGCGATGGCCGAGCTTGAGCACGCGCACGGCATCCGTGCGACGTACCTACTGATGACGCGCAGCATCTTCTACAACCTTGCCTCACCCGCTGGCCTCGCAGCGGTGGCGCGGCTGCGAGAGCTCGGCCACTGGGTTGGCCACCACGCCCTGCACCCGCATGTCGACCCGACCGTCGACGTGGGCTTTGATCCGGTGATGGCGTGGCATAACCCGGAACCCTCGTATATGGCCGACGCCGTGCCGGGCTGGGTCAACGTGATGGAGCCGCGTTTTACTGGCGACTTTGTCTGGACGTACCGCTCCGACTCGAACCAGACGTGGCGCCGTGGCGACCCAGTCGAAGAGCTCGCCATCGCGCGCTTCCCGTGGTTGCAGCTTTTGATCCACCCCGTCCTCTGGATGGGCGGCACGACCGGTATGCCCACAACGATTGACGCTTTCCTCGATCGCGATCGCACTCAACGGCTCGAGCACCTGCGCAAGGACAACCTCGACCTGTGACCGAGCCGCTCACGATCCTCGTTACGGCTGTCGGTTCGCCCGGCTCGGCTGCTCTTTTGCGGGCGCTGAAGGAGAATGGCGAACGTCCGGTGCGTCTCGTCGGAACCGATCTGCGCGAGGAGAACGTTGGTCGTTTCCACTGCGACGTGTTCGAGACCGTGCCCGCGGGCTCCGACCCGGCTTTTGGCGCTGCGATTCTCGAGCTGGCCAAACGTGAGGGCGCCAGCGTCGTCTTGCCGCAGGCCTCGTTCGATCTCGAGGGCCTCGCCGAGCTGCATGCTGACTTCGAAGCCGCCGGCATTGTGCTGATCTGTTCGACTCCCGACGCCGTGCGCGCCGCCGACAGCAAGCACGCCACGCTCGCACTGTGCGAGCGGCTCGGTGTGCGTGCGCCCGCCTTCCGCGTCGCCCAGGGTGGAGCCGCGGTTGCTGCGGCTGCCCGCGAGCTCGGCTATCCGAACAACGACGTCTGCATGAAGCCCGTCGTGGCCGCCGGTTCGCGTGGCTTCCACGTCATCTCGGCTAACGTCGATGCGCGCCAGCAGTTGCTGCACGAACGCCCAGGCGCGATGCCGTTGCGCATCGAAGATGTCGAGCGCATCGTTGGCGATGACACCACCGAACTACTAGTGATGGAGCTCGTGACCGGCCTTGAGCGCACCGTCGATGGCTACGCCGAACACGGCCGCATTGTCGTTGGTCACCCAAAGACGCGTGAGGCGATGCGGGCGGGCCTGGCGATGCGGTTCGAGACGCTGGAGGCTCCCGAGTTGATGCAGGTCGCAGAGACGCTCGTTGCGGGCTTTGGGCTCCACGGCTTCTTTAATCTGCAGCTGATCGGCGATGCCGTGCTCGAAATGAATCCGCGCATCTCGACGATCGTCTACCAAGACGACTTCAACTTGGCCTGGCTCGGCATCCGCCGCGCGCTTGGAGAGTTGACGGACGCTCAGGCGGCCGAGGCGCAGATACGCATCCGGCCAGGCCGTGTGGCGCTGCGCTATTTCGACCAGCTCGAGTACGACCCAAGCTAGCTCCCTGTCGTCACAACGACCTCAAGTCGCGTGCCTTCGGCGCCACCCGTGAGCGACCAGGCCCCGGCACGGTCCAGAAACGTGCTCCCAAGACCAGGCGTGACGCCATCGTCGAGACCAGAACCGTTATCGGTGATCACGACTCGAATGGCTGACTCGGTAGTTTCGGACAGTGCAATCCAAATTGTCGTCGCATCGCCGTGGCGAATAGCGTTAGAGATACCCTCTTCGACGACTCGTCCGACTGTCAGAGTGGCCACCTGATCGTGCTCAACTACGGCCTCGACGGCCTCATCGAGTGTGACCTCGAACGTACATAGCCCTTCCCATAGGGCAACTTTGCGGTGGACCTCAGCGGCAACACTCCGTGACCGAGATTCATCCATTCGAGATGACTTGAGCACGTCTTGTGCCTGTAAAAGCGCCGCCTTGAGCTGTTCGACATCGCCGCTCTCGATCGCCTGCTCGCTGACCATCGCGCAGGCCACAATCTTCGACTGGACCGACCCATGCAGCGTTCGCGAGAGTTCGCGGGCCAGCTCGGCCACGGCCCGGCTTCGCGCGAGAGTCACCACGGACTCCTGGTTGAGATCTTCCAGATAGGACCGCTCTACAGCAAGGCGCTGTTGGCGCCATGAACCGAAGCCCGATGTCAAGAGGATCACGATCACGCCGGTAACAACCTGCGTCACTGCCCACGTGGCTGAGGCCGAGCCACTAACTACCGACTCGCGCCAGAGCACGAGGGGCACCACTTGAGCCTCCAAGATCAGGACTGCCAACAGAAAAATGCGGCCGTGCTTCGCAG
Organism: Gaiellales bacterium; assembly: GCA_964203735.1. Taxonomy (GTDB): domain Bacteria; phylum Actinomycetota; class Thermoleophilia; order Gaiellales; family F1-60-MAGs149; genus F1-60-MAGs149. Next base: position 5,963 of record CAXNNM010000031.1, read on the forward strand.
GATGGCGACGCATCAGTGCATTCGCCGGCAGGCTGACGACAAAGATCGCAATCACCGTCAAGGCAAGCATCTCGAGGCCTACCGACGCGCCAAACAAATCGATTGTCTGCAGTGCGGTTCCGACAACGTGAACGAGCGCGAGCGCGACGGGCCGCAACGGCTCACGCCGCACGGTGTTGACAAGCACCTTCGTCCACGACACACGGGGGTACTGCTTTGCCGCAGTCGCCCACAGCCGCGCGCTTAGCGGTCGCACCGTATCGTCGGCCAGCGTGCGCAAGGCAACGGCGATGTCGCCTGCGGGTGCCACCCCCGGCGTCTCTGCAAGCGCTTGCAGGCGAATATCAAGCTCGTGCTGAGCAGTCTCTAACTGGCGGTCGACGTCGCGCTGCAGTTCGATGCGGAGCTCCTCAATCAGGAGCGTCTGCTGGAGGCTCGCGAGCTCGCCGCTGACCTGCCGATCAATCAACGCACTACGTGTCCGCCGCGAACGATCTATCTCGTCAAGGAGAAGCGTCAGGGCAAAGCCAAACCAGCTGCCGATCAGAACAACACCCGCAATTCGAACGGGCAGGCTCTGGGTTACATCAAGCCCGAGCGCTGCCGCACCCAGCGCAAATGTCAGCGCAATCAGCACGCCCGTGATGACCGTTGCAACGACCAACACTGGGAGCGAGATTGGCGTCGTGCGTCGATCGCGGTAGGGCGTCCAGCGGTCCAAAACCACCAGAGTCAAACCAAACACGAGAGCCGCAACAAGGCAGACCACGAGCCACCGCGCCGCCTCGTTGAGCGATCGTGTTGCCGAGACCTCTCCTGCAAAAATTGACAACGTAAAACCAACGACGATGACCACGTAGCCCACCCGCGAGATCGCCCACCGGCCACCAAGCCGATCCGCAATCGAAGCGTTGGCCCTAGCGTTCGCGAGCACTAACCGCCCCGGTCAACCGAAAATAGACCTGTGCGATCATCACGCGCTGATTCTGTTCTTTCGTTGCCTTCAGATCGAAGTGCTTGATCAGCCGCGCAACGGCCTTCTCGACTGACGCCTCATTTATTTCCCGGCGCCGCGCAATCTCAGCGTTGCTAAAGCCCGCCGCAATCAACCGCATCACCTCCACCTGCTGGTCGCTCAGTTCGGCAAGGATCGAACCGTTTGATTCCGTAAGGAAGATGGTTGCGTCAGTATGCGACTCGGGATTGGCGGCAAGACGAAGAGCGCGCTCCAAGACCTCAGGGTTTGTAATCGAACGCTTGACAAGGTAGACAGAACCCTCAGGAAGTGGCGGTAGGTTGTTGCCCATGAGCCGAGGCTCTTCGTACGTTGAGAGCATCACGATGCCGATCTTTGGATAGTCACGCCGCAGGGTGCGCGCGAGGTCGATTCCAGTTGGCCCTTCACCGAGATCGAGATCGAGCACGGCGATTTCGGGCTCTTCCAGCTGCGCAGCCTGAATTGCGGCAGCGGCCGTCGCTGCGTCGCCGACGATATTGCAGTTGAAGGCACGTAGCGTGCTGGTGAGCGTTACGCGCGTGAAGGCGTCGTCATCAACGATCAGGACTTTCAGCCGTTTCCGAGTAGCCCCCTCTCCTTCCTCAATGCTCACCGTGGTACCTCCAGTAACGACGTCCGCCTATGACATTACGGGGCATTGAACCGTGCGGCAAGCGAAACGCACTGCGCGCAGGCGCCGGCTTCAGCTGAGCTTCGCGAGCGAATGTGCAAGCGCGTCGAGGACGGACGCAACATCTTCGTCGCTCATCGCTGTGTGCACGGGAAGTGCGAAACCGCGATCGACGATGTCCTCGGCGATTGGGGCCGATTGTCCGAGTTCGACGAGGCTGCCAATGCGCGTCATGGCGTAGGAGAGGATGCCCGCGCCAATACCCCGAGCCTGCATCGCAGCAACAAACGCATCGCGGTCGACGCCAGGCGGGACGACGGCGCCAAAGGTCTGCTCGTTGACGGCCGCGCCAGCCGGGTGTTGCTGAAACTCGATGCCAAGCGCCGGCAGTGCAGAGCGGTAGGCCGTGCAGATCTCTCGGCGACGGGTGATCATG
>CAXNNM010000032.1:0-8020 GCA_964203735.1 Gaiellales bacterium
CGCGCTGTCGCAATGCCAGCCGCCACCAGCGCCTCCTCAACAAAGCCTGCGCGACGCAAGATCACACTCGCCGCAGCGACCTCATCCGCGGCAGAACGATCGTCAGACACGATGCCGCGCGCAAGCTCAATCGCAAGCTCGCGACGAAACGGACCCTGATCCATCAAGTAGGTGGCTGCACGGGCTGCGCTCATGACCTCAACCTATGCCCGAAACCGGCAATTTTCGTCCCGCCACGTAATCCATACGAAACCTTCACGACCATTTTCACCAAGTGCGAGATCGAAGAACACGTGTTCCCGCCCACATTTCGCGCTCATTCGTGCACCAAATGTGAAGACCGCCAACGTGTTTCACCAGTCCGGAACGGAACTCCCCCAATCGCTTTACCCACGGCCCCTACGAGGCTGCCTACCTTAGTCAATGACCGCGAACCTCGCGGGATCCCTAAGGAGGATCATTGAAACGGAATGGACGTCTCATCGCGCTCGGCATTTGCGCGGCGATCGGAGCGGCCTTCGCTGTGCCGTCGATTGTTGGTGCCGACGCTCCCGTGCCGCTGGCACGCAACTCGTATGCCGTCAGCGGCTTCAAGCTCTCCCCAACGGGCAAGCAGCCCAGTTCGATCGTGCCCACCGGTGCCAACGGAAAACTGCCGGCCCGCATCATTGATATCTCGACGGTGCAGCCAGGCAGGACGATCTACGGTTCCATCGGTACGGAGTGGACCGCTGCTGCAAAAGGCTCGCTGAGCGGGGCGACTGCTTCCTTCCCACTCCCCCTCCCCAAGCGCATCTCGTTGACCAGCTTTGGCATCGTTGGTGGCGGCGTTGAGGATCCAGAGTGCTCAGGCAAGTACGAGCAGCCGACCGCACCAGCTGGCCACCTCTGCATCTACCCCGGTCACGAAGCCGGGTACTACAGCAAAGACGAGGCTGAAGTTGCCAACATCGCACTTAACGGCGAAGGCAACTTGGACGTCATTGCCTACCTGCTCAGCGGTGTCGCAGGACGCTACGGCTTCCGTATCGAGGCTATGGCAAAAGCTGCTGGCGTCACGAAGTTCATCGCCTCTTGGGCCTACACGGCTCCCGTGGGCACCACCACCGAGTAAATCGAACATCTAACAAGGAACATTCATACAATGCGACTTTCTCCTAAGACCCTGCTCGCCGGCGTCGTTACCGCAGCAGTCCTCGCGGTGGCTCCCGCTGCCGGAGCGGCAACATTTTCCACCGGTGGCTCGACCGGCATGCAAGTCCTCGCCAGCGCGCTGGCTCAGGCTTACATCAAGAGCCCCGAAAACAAGGACCGCGCACGCTTCACGGTTGCGGGCGGTGGCTCCGGTTCGGGTGTTAAGGGTGCCGCATCCGGTACCTTCGTGATCGGTGACTCGTCGCGTGGGCCGATCACCACGGGCAAGTCGGCAGACGCGAAGGGCCTCCAGTTCTGGCCCATCTCGGTCGAGCCGTTCGTCGTGATCGTCAACCCGGCCAACAAGGTCAATAGCCTGACTCAGGATCAGATCGCCGGGATCTTCAAGGGCACGATCACCAACTGGAAGGACGTTGGGGGCAAGGACTGTGCGATTAAGGGTTACACCCGCATCTCCGGCTCGGGCACACTCGAGACGTTCAAGACGCTCTACCTGGGTGGCGCGGCAATTGCTTCGTCGTTTAGTGCTCAGGGCTCGAATGGTCTCGTTCGCTCGTCCGTTGCAGGCAACGCCTGTTCGATTGGTTTCGTGACCTTCGCGTACATCGTCGGTAACACGTCGATCAAGCCGCTTGCCGTGGGTGGCGTTGCCGCCAGCCTGGCAAACGTCAAGTCGGGCAAGTTTGTCTACGCCGGCTACCAGTACTTCGTCACGAAGGGTACCCCAACTGGCGCCGTTCTGAACTACATCACTTGGGCCCGCGAAAGTTCCGCTGCCAAGAAGATCGTCTCGAAGTACGCACTGCCCACGAACGCTGGGATGCTTCCCTCGTAACGCAGCTCGCACCTTGTTCGACCCGCGGGGGTCCGTCGGCTACGGCTGGCGGGCCCCCGTTTTACGTTTTCACCAGTCTGTTGCCATATTCTTGCCGAATCCACTCCCACGGCTCTACGCGGCTTTCTAAACTGGGCTCGTGTCCTCTATTTCCAACATTCCGCCGCCGCTCGGCGTGCCACGCCCGGAGCGCGCGACGGCCGCCAAATCTGCCAATCGTCAAGACCGGATCTTCATCTGGTTTGTGCAAGGCATCGCGGCCTTCACGCTGATTGTGATCGCCGCCGTCGCGATCTTCGTCTTAAGGGAAGGTTGGCCCTCGTTTCAGGCCAACGGATTGTCCTGGTTTACGGCCGGAGACATTCCCTTTGATCGCCAACTCGGCTACTCCTTCTCCGGCGGGCCCGACGGCGAGACCTACACCGCGCTCAACGCGTGGCCCGCAATCGCCGGCACGATCCTCAGCACCGGCGGCGCGCTACTGATTGCCTTCCCGTTGTCAGTTCTGACCGCCATCTTCCTCGCCGAGCTGGCACCACAGCGTGTCGCGGACTTTCTGAGCCCGATCGTCACGATGCTCGCCGCCACACCGTCCGTCGTCTTCGGCCTGTTCGCAATTCTGGTGATCGGCCCGTGGATGACGGAGCACCTGATTTCCGAGTCGGTGGCCAACCAGCTCGCGATCGTCGTACCGATTGGTGGCGCGAGCGTCTTGCTCGCCACGATCGTCTTGGCAGTCATGATCGCACCGCTGATGACCGCGATCTTTACCGACGCACTGCGCAGCGTCCCGAACAAGTGGAAGGAAGGCGCAATCGCGCTCGGCTGCGACCCGTGGAGGATGAGCCGCCGCGTCTCCATTGGCGCAATCCGTCCAGCTCTCGTGGCAGGCTCTTCGCTCGCGATCGGACGCGCTGTCGGCGAGGCAATTGCAGTTTCGATGGCTGGCGGTGGCATCGCCTTCGTGCCGAACCCTCTCGATGGCGTCTGGTTCTTCTTCGAGCCGGTGAGGCCATTGGCCGCAACCGTTGTTGACTACTCGGAGGGATTCAGCGGAGATGTCCTGAAGGCCAACTTGTTTGCGATCGGCGTCGTGCTTTTTATCACCACAGCGGCCCTGACGATCGGCGCCAAGATCGCCTCGGCCAGCGTTCAGAAGCGCATGGGAGGCTACTGAGATGCCGGTTCGCCTCAGCGATCGCATCGGCTACTACGGGGCCTGGTTCTCTGGGCTCTTCCTGACCGCCGTCGTCTTCAGCATTGTCGCTTGGCTGCTCGTCAACGGCCTCCGCAATGTTGACTGGACCTTTCTGACGACCAACCCCGCACCAGGCTCCGTCGAGATCGGCGTGGCGGGCGGAATCGTGGCGCCACTGATTGGCACATTGATCATTACGGCAATGGGCACCGCGATCGCGCTACCTCTCGGACTCGCGACCGCAGTTTTCCTTGGCGAGCATGGTAAGCCACTCTGGCTCAAACAAGGCACCGATACGGCGATCGACCTGATCTTCGGCGTGCCGAGCATCGTCTTCGCACTCTTCGGACTCGCAATCTTCTCGAACCCCTCGCTCGTCTTTCTCTCGAGCGAGGTACAGACGTCTGGCATGGCAACCGCCAAGTCGTACTTTTGCGCATCGCTGATGATGGCGCTGATCGCGCTGCCACCAATCGTGCGCTCGACGCAGGCCTCCATCAGCCAGGTGCCGAACGTGCAGCGCGAGGCGGCGTACGCCCTCGGCAAGACACGCTTCGCCACGATTCGAACGATCGTCTTCCCCTCGATCCGGCCCGGCATTTCGACTGGCACGATCCTCGGCATGGGACGCATTGCTGGCGACACCGCAATCGTCTGGATCCTGCTCGGCGGTGCCGTCCTCGAGCCACCACAGCCCGGCTGGTATCAGCCACAGAACTTCCTCGAATTCCTGCACGGCACGGGCTCGACGCTGACGACTTACGTCTACTTCGCCTCGCCCGCCGGTGAGGGTAACTCTGAAGGCAAGGCCTACGGCGCAGCGCTCGTGCTGTTCGCTCTCGTGTTTATCGTCAACATCGTGCTTGGCCGGCTCGGCCAGCGCAAGATCGGAAGGCAGTAATGGAAGCCAACGACAACACTCCCCCGGTCGACGCCGAGTACGAGAAGGCACTGTCTCAGGAATGGCGCCACGTCTTGGATGCTTCGAGTGACCGACACGCGGCCGGTATCGACAGCGACCCCACCGAGGTAGCCGTCGTAGCCGAGCCCGTTCTCGCCGGTGTAGGTGCCGGTGCAGCCGGTGGATCGTCTGCCGATCCCGACGCACCACCTGCGCGGCGCCAACACATCGCCGATCCCAGCGATCTCGCGCTCGCAATCCGCGGGTTGCGTGTCTCGTACGGGTCGGCAGAGATCCTGCACGGCGTGGACATCGACGCGCCCCGCGGTGGCGTCTTGGCGCTCGTCGGCCCCTCTGGCTGCGGCAAGACGACATTGCTGCGTAGCCTCAATCGCCTGACCGAGCTGGCACCCACCGCCAAGATCGAAGGCGAGGTCTTGCTCGACGGAGCCAACATCTACGCACCCAAGGTGGACCTCAACCTCCTCCGCCGACGAGTTGGCATGGTCTTCCAACAGCCAAACCCGTTCCCCATGTCGATCTTTGACAACGTCGCCTTCGCAATTCGCGAACAGGCTCAGCGTCGTCCCAGCCGCGGCTCCCTGATGCCGCAGGTCGAACAGGCGCTCCAGCGCGCCGGACTCTGGGACGAGGTCAAGGACGACCTAAATCGCAGTGCGCTCTCGATGTCTGGCGGGCAGCAGCAGCGCCTCTGCATCGCGCGCACCCTGGCCGCCGATCCCGAAGTGCTCTTGATGGACGAGCCGTGCTCGGCTCTGGATCCACGCTCCACCGCGCGCATCGAAGAGCTGATCGTGCAACTGGCAGGCTCGTTGACTGTCGTAATCGTGACGCACAACTTGGCGCAGGCTCGTCGCATCGCCGATTACGCGGCCTTCCTGTTGAATGGCGACCTGATCGAGCAGGGTCTCGCAGAGCAGGTCTTCGAGAATTCCAAAGAACAATCCACGCGCGACTTCGTCGCCGGTATCTTCGGCTAGGACCAAACTCATGCGTCTGCTTTGCCTTGTTGCCCTACTCGCTTGCGGCGCACTCTTTACTGGCTGTGAGAGCACGTTTGATCAGGCAGAGCGGGCCCGCATAGCGGCCGGACCGGTGGAAGAAGTCAACGCCGCCAAGATCAGCCAAGTCGCAGGCGTCACCGCCGAAGCGCTCGCCATCATCCCCTCCGCCGACGGCACCACGGCGGCCGTCGTGATCAAGGTCACGGCGCAGGCCGCTGGCTCGTCGCTGCTCTGGGCCCCGATCGAAGTCAAGCTGTTCGATTCGGCGGGCACGGAAGTTGGCACGAACAACATTCCGGGCGCCTTGCCCATCCTGATCCACTTGGCGTCTGTGCAGGGCGGCAAATTCGCCTACTACGTCAACGATCAGATCCTGCTCAGTGGTACGCCAACAACGGCGAAAATCGTGGTCGGTGGCGAGCTCCTGCCGATCGACGCACCCGACAACCTCGACACCACCGAGCCCGTGATCGTGCCCGATCCGGAGTTCGGAGACTCGTGGACGACCACCGTCACGAACAACACGGGCGTCCGCCAAGAGCAGCTCGTCGTGCAGGCAATCGTGCGTGACGGCGACACGATCGTTGGCGCCGGCACGGCCAACATCGATGGCCTAGACCCTGGCGCATCGATCGAGATCACTGGCTACTTCATTGGCTCCAGCAAAGGCACGCTCGAAGTTGTCACCCCAGCATCGAACGCCAAGGATGGCACGGGCGCACCAGCGCCAACACCCGCCGGCACGTCGACGGGTGGCGAGGGTGGTAGTTCTGCAGAAGTGCCCACGATGACGCTGCAAATCGACTAGAGCGGTAGCTCAATGGCGGTCGATTCCGCTGATAGCCTGAGAGGTGTGCGTATTGGTGTGATCGTCTCACTCGCCGCGATTGTCGGCCTCCTGCTGTGCGTTGGCTCGGCGTCGGCGAAGACGCTCGCGCAATCGATGGCGCGCGTCAGCGTCCCCGCCGCCGATCGCTCCGCGAACCTCAAGACGCTCGCCGACGCCAAAGCGCTCGCCACGCGCTTGGGAGGCTCTCGCGCAGTAGCGCTCAAGGCGATCATCAAGAGCGCGACGCAGATTGGTAATCAGGCGGCGTTCAGCCCCGAGCTCGCTCGGATCGTGTTTCTTGAGTTGCAGAGCAACGTCACCTACCTTGCGAGCCACGCCTTGCCGTCCTCGGGTACCCGCATCCGCATCGACGGCGTGGTCTACGAGAGCTATACGGGGCAGGGCTTGCGAATCCAGCCACTCGGCACCTATTTCGCAATTCTTGAGCCGGGCCAAGGCATCGTCTCGGAGGGTGGTGTTGGTGCGGCGATGACGAGCGCGCAGAAGATCGTGCTCGCCGACGGCGACAGCTACACGCTCCCCTACCTGTTCTCGTGGATGGGCCATGGGCCGAACTGGCAGAGCGCGATGGCGGAGGGTGTCGCCGCCTCCGCGGGCCTGAGCGCGTGGAACCGCACAGGGAATGACACGTTCCTCGACTCGGCGATACGCTTTGGCAACGGTGCCCTAGGCGATGCAATCACCGTGGAGAACAATGGGCTGTGGTTCCCGCTCTACGTCTTCGCCCCCTCCTTCCGAGTCCTCAATGGGCACCTGCAAGCCGTTCTCTCAATGAACGACTTGGCCGAGGCGACGGGCGACGATGGCTTCGCAGACGCCTTCAATCGCAGTGTCGCCACGACAAAAGCGGTGCTACCGAAGTACGACACGGGCGGCTGGGGACGCTACGCAATCGGTCAGGACGCACCCGTCAAGTACATGACGCTGATGGCCACACAACTCAAGGATCTTGGCGAGATTACGGGTGACCCCGCGTTCACAGACATGGGCAATGAGTTTGCGGCCGATCTGAAGACCCCACCGGTCATCACGGGTCCCGCGAAGCCACCAAAGCCACTCAAGCTGAAGAAGTTCAAGCAACAGAAGCCCTTCATCAAACTGCGAATTGTGCGAGATAAGCCCGTCACGCTCACGCTCCGCATCTTCACGAAGAAGGGCAAGTCGGCAGGGATTGGACCTGTTGTGATCAGCGTCTCGTCTGGAGCCAGCCGCATCAAGCTGAACTTGCCGACCAAGGCTGGGCGCTATTCGATCCGCGCCGATGCCAAGGACTGGGCCGGTAACAAGATCAAGAACGTCGTCCTCACGACGCTGATCTTGAAGAAGTAGTCGCTTGCGTGCGGGTCTAGCCGACGCGGACGGCGCCATCGGCGTCGGAGCGGTCGGCCAGGGTCGAGACTTTGACGAAATCGCCCGTCTGTGGCGCGTGAACATACTGGCCGCTACCGATGTACATGCCAATGTGACCGGATCCGTGGAACGAGATTAGATCGCCCGGTTCGAGTGCGTCCATCGGCACCGGCGTACCCATCGCGTACTGCGCAGCGGCGTAGTGCGGCAACGAGATGCCAACCTGCGCGTACGCCCAAGCGATCAGACCGGAACAGTCGAACCCACCCGGGGCACCGCCGCCCCACACGTACGGCGTGCCGAGCTGACCAAGCGCAACCGAGGCCGCGCTGCCACCCGTCGATGACGACGGTGGTGCGGGGATCGAGGCGGTGTAATCGGCGCCACCCCCAACCGAGCCACCGATCGACAAATCTGCACTTCCTGCTCCTGCCGAAGCGTCGGCCAGGATCCCGCCGGCCTCTGCGGCTCGCGCTGCGTCGGCAGCTCGTTGAGCGGCCTCACGCTGGGCGATAATCCCCTGAATCTCCGTGCTGAGCGAGTTCAGGAGTCTCGTCCGCGCGGCAAGCGTCTCGCGCACGCTCGCCTCTTGAGCGGCTCGATCTTGCAGAGCGCTCTGGCGTGCGCCTCGCTCCTCTTCGAGTGCCTGCTCACGCTGCTTGACGTCTGAGGTGTAACGCCGCACATCGCGCACCACACCTTCGGC
>CAXNNM010000033.1:0-8013 GCA_964203735.1 Gaiellales bacterium
GATGAGCAGAACCCCGAGGCTGCGGCCGCCGTCGCAGCCGTCGAGACGTGGCTCGTGACGGGCGAGCCGACGACACGCGAGACGATCATCCTTGACGATCTGTCCAATCGACACTCGCTGCCACGGCCTGCAGTGGTGGCATTTCTGCAAGGCATGCGCGACGACCTCGAGGTGCCGAATATTCAGACCGAGGGCGATTTGGATGTCTACTGCTACCGCGTGGCTGGTGCCGTCGGCGAGATGATGGCCTCGATCCTCGGCGTCTGGAACGACCAAGCGTGGAACGCGGCGCGTGCCCTCGGCAACGCGATGCAGCGAACCAATATCCTGCGCGACGTGGATGAGGATCTCGCGAATGGGCGCGTCTACCTCGCCCGCGACACGCTCGAACGCTTCGGCATTACCGACCTTGCGACGCAGGATCGTACCGAGCTCTACCGCGACCAGATTGCGCGGGCAGACACGCTCTACGTCCAGGGGATGGCAGGCATTCCGATGCTGATTCACGGCGGCAGGTCGGTCGCGGCGGCCGGCGCGATGTACCGCGAGATCCTGCGCGAGATTGAGCGTGGTGGCTACGGCGCCCGGCGGGAACGCTCAGTCGTTTCGCGCCACCGCAAGGCTCTCCTCGTGGGCCGCGCCTTCGCACGTCCGGGGCGGTGGTCATGAGCGAAGTTCAGTTTCCTGGGACCAACGCCACGATCCGGCGTGCGCTCGAGCGCACCTTCGTCGAGGAGGACCCCCGCGATGCCGCGTGGCGTGGTCGTGTCGGTAATGCGCGAACTTCTGTTCGCGTCGATGTGATGGCCGACCCGATTGACGCCTCGCAGCCGATGGTCGTTGCCACGGCCGAGGTGCTGCCCGTGCCGCGCTTCACGGGTCCACTCGCCCTGGCCGTCCTCCTCGAACACGACGGCTTCGTACTCGGGCGCCTGCGCCACGATGGCAGTGCGTTGATTGCCGAGCAGGCGATCCTCGGTGGCCACACGCTGCATCAAGACGAGATGACGGTTGCCGTCTGGACGGCTGGTTGGATTGCTGCGAATGAGAGTGCGCGCCTCCAAATGCGCGTCGGTGGCATGGATCCGGGCGAGCCACGACAGCCCGAGGTCGACGTGCGACGTGGCGCCGATGAGCGCGTTGCCGTCGTGCGCGAGCGCACCTCACGCCACCTCATAGCCTGCGATTTCGTTGACGACCCGGTCTGGGGTTTGCACGGTGCCGCCGGCTCGACGAGGGTCTTCGTCTCCGTGATGCATCACCTCGAGCGCTCGACGGCGATCATCGTCGCAGCGCCTGTCCTGGTCGATGTGGACCTCACCGACCAGCTCTCCCTCGACGCCTGCGCGATCGCAGCTGAGGGTCCGGTTGGGCGCTTTGCGTATACGCCGGAGCGTCGTGAACTCTGGTTCGAGCACGCGATCCTCGGCGACGATCTCCAAGAGGTCGAGCTGCAGCACGCTGTTCGCGCGGTCGCCGAGACGGCTGACGCCGTGGACGAGCGACTGGCTGCTGCCCATGGTGGCCGCCGCTACTCCGACCAGGGATAGTCGACTCGAACTAGCCGATGCCAGCTGGGTCGAACTCGGCAGGATCGACGGTCGGCGAGACCTCGCTGGCGCGGGCGATCGTCGCTCCCTCCTCCGTATCGGTCACAAACCCACTCGGCGATACGCAGACGAGCAAGTTGCCGACGCCCGTGTCGGTACCGCGCAGGCACGAGGCGTCGACCTTGTTCGCACGCGTCTGCACGTCGAGCGTCCCATCACTCGTGCTCGCAACGCGCGCAGTGATCTGCCGCACGTGGTCCTCGCCAACGAGTAGCGCGGCGCTGGCGAGTGCGTTCGCTCCTTCACTCTCGAAATCGTGGTTCCGACACTTCGGTGTATCGGCACCCGTTGTCACGCAGACCCAAACGATTGAAGAATCGGCCAGATCGATGCCGACCCGGACGGTCTTGGCATCCCGCGTCGTGGCGATCAGCCCTCTGTTGCCAAGGCGGGAGATAATCAGCTCGCCCTGCGTACCATCCAAAATCGTGGCGTAGACGATGCGCCCATCCGGATGTTGGGCGGCGAGTGCGAGGACACCGCGCGGGTCGGGTGCAGGGAAGATCGGCTGCCCGTTCGTCATGTCTGTCGCCGTGGTGTCCGTGCCCGTCGAATCAAACGGCGAGATCGTCACGGCATTCGCACCGGTTGCCGGTGGCGGTGGCGTAATCGTGGCTGTCTGTGGCGATGTGCTCGACCCGCCGCATCCGGTCAATAGGGCCACAGCGAGCAGTGGCACGAGTAGTCCGAAGCGCATCCTCACGCACTCATCCTATCCGTCGAGTCTGCGTACCTTCCTGCGTATCTTTGTCTTGGTAGGCTGGCGCGCATGGCGGGCGAAGCGTTGTCTCTTGAAGATCTCCAAGCAGCGATCCATAGTGCTTTCGAGGATGGGCGCGAGCCCGTCGCGCTGCTGTTGCACCCCGCAACGGTGATTCACGTGTCCGACCCAGCGCTCGGCCTCGAACCGCTGGGCGCCTCAGAATTCGATGCCATCGACGGATTGCCGATCGAGATCGACCCCATGGTCGAGGTCGGTGAGGTTGCGGTGCGGGAACGCGCTCGGCCGACTGATGACTGAGCGCTAGCCGGCGAGACCAGCAGCGAGTGGTACAAGGTCGTCGAGCTGTGCGGGCGAGCCATCGCCGATTGCAAACATGCCAGCCAGCATGCCGACGATGTCCTCGGGGGCCGCGCCGTGCTCGCGGTGGTCGCGGAGGGCGATCGAGCCGTGGCGCTTGGCGAGGCGCGCGCCATCGTCGCCAAGCATCAGGGGGACGTGACCGTAGGCGGGCGGCTCAAGGTTGAGCAGCCGCATGATCACGCGTTGAAACGCGGCGGAGGCGAGCAGATCATCGCCGCGGACGACACTGGTGATGTTGGGTTGCGCGTCGTCGACGGCGCAGGCGAGTTGATAGCCAATCACGCCGTCTGAGCGGACGAGCACGAGGTCGCCGGCGGTGGCGGCGACGTCGATCGCCACGTCGCCGTGCACGAAGTCGTGGAAGCGCTCAACACCTGCGGGGACGGCGAGCCGGAGCGCGTGCCGCTCGCCTTGGGCGATGCGCTCTGCTGCTTCGGTCGAGGCGAGCGCGCGGCACGTGCCGGGGTAGATCGCCTCACTCTCGCCGTGTGGTGCGGACGCGGCGGCCTTGATTTCGGCGCGCGAGCAAAAGCACGGATAGACGAGGCCAGCGGCCTGTAACTGCGCGACTGCGGCGTTGTACAGCGGTAGGCGTTCTGACTGGCGCACGGTTTCGCCATCCCACGTCAGCCCCAGCCAGGCGAGGTCTTCGAACTGGCGAAATTCAAACTCTTCGCGACACCGATCGACGTCCAGATCGTCGATGCGCAGTCCAATCTGGCCTCCCGTAGCACGCGCATGCAGCCACGCGAGGATCGCGGTCCGCGCGTTTCCCAGATGCAGATCGCCACTCGGCGTTGGTGCGTACCGTCCTCGACTCACCCCATCAGCCTACCCGAGGCGGACATTTTGGGCCCGGGCCCAAAATGTCCGCCTCGCAACTAGAGGCTGGCTTAGATAAGCCAGAAAACGAAAAATCCGAAGCGTAAGATGTGCGAATTGGTGCGTTGACGGTGCGAAGCGGGTGGAGGTGGGCGCGTACAGTCTCTCGGACATGACGCGGGTCTATTCGACGGAAGACGGCGATCTGCGCCGCAGCGGGAAGCGCCAGCGCAAGGGTGCGACTGTTGCGCCTGGAGCGGCTCAAGGGCATCCGGCAGATGGTGTGGTGCGTGTTGAGCGGCGGCGAGGTGGGCGTGGTGCTGGCTGGGTGACGTTAGTTACCGGTTTGCCAGGCGACACCAAGACGTGGCTCAAAGACCTCAAGAAACTGTGTGGCGCTGGAGGTGCTCTACGAGAGGGCGCGGTCGAGGTGCAAGGCGATCATGCCGAGCGGCTGATCGAACACCTCACCGCACAAGGCTTGCGGGTACGCCGGGTAGGCGGCTGAGCAACCGCTCGCGCGCCTCGGGCGACAAGCCTGGAACGCCGATTCGGCCCAGCTTGCGCTTGCCTCTCGGACCATTCTCCAACTCGCACGCATGGAAATCCGAACCGGCCGACACCAGTAGGCCGTGGCGCTCCGCAAGCGCGCAATACTCAGCCTGACGCGCCTCATCTTGATCGCCGCGATGAGCCTCCAGCGCGCCGAGGCCAGCGTCCGCCAACCGCCCAACGAAATCGCTCAGCGGCTGTCCCTCGAGCTCGAGGGTGTAGGGGTGAGCAAGAGAGACGAGCGCGCCAGCGGCGACCGCCTGCTCGATCGCGGCCTCTGGATCAATCTTGCCGCTTCCTACGTAGGCGCTGCAACCTCGACCAATCAGACGCTCGAAGGCATCGGGACGATCTGTGCAGTGGCCGGCAGCGATCAGTGTGTCGGCAACATGCGGCCGTCCAAGATTGCCAGCAGCGCGTGCCCGCACGTCCTCCCACGCGATCTCAAAGCCCTGCTCGTTGAGACGGCGCACCATCTCTTCGGCACGGCGCTCACGGTCGACCTCGCGCGATCTCGTCCAGGCACGGAACGCCTCGGGCACGGGGCTTGGGAGCCAGGCGAGCAGATGACACTGGCCCGCGCTGTACTTTGCCGACAATTCGATGCCCGCCACAACATGGACGCCGTGCTCGGCTCCCGTTGCCTGTGCCTCGTCGATTCCTTGCAGCGTGTCGTGGTCGGTCAGGGCCAACACCTCGACCCCTCGCTGCGCCGCAAGCTCGACGACGTAGCTCGGAGCATGGGAACCGTCCGATGACGTCGAATGCGAGTGGAGATCAACAGTGGACGACGACACCCTCTCATCCTACTTGGAACCACGGCGCGAGAAACGTCTTACGATGCGGGTATGAGTGATGACGTTCCCACCGGCCGTCGCGTGCTGTTGCCGAACGACGCTGATGGTTCGCTGCTGGTGTTCGTCAATGGCAAGCAGCTGGCTGAGGGCGCGGACTTCGAAGTCGTCGAGGGTGCTCTTGTCTTCACCCAGCCGCTGCACGTTGGTCGCAAGACGGGCTTCCTCGGTCGCTTGCAGATGACGACGGTGGGCGTTGGTGTCTACGAGAAGATCGACAAGGTCGATGTGCATTCGACGGGCGCCGATGGCTCGTTTCGCGTCTTCTCGGATCTCGTCGCCGAACTCGACGCGTAGGTGTGCCAGGTCGGCTCGTGGTGCTAGGAGGACATGACAAGTGCGCACTTGTCATGTCCTCCTAGGAACGCGAGTCGACCTGGATTGTGTCCTAGTTGCGCCAGACGAACTGGACGGCGGTCGTTACTGCCACGTCAGACTCGCTCTCGACCGGCACGATCACGCGCAACATGGAGGTGCCGGGCACGCCGCGAATGTCTGCGGTCGCGTCGTCGTCGCGCAATAGCTCGACCGTGGGTAGGCTGCGGCGCGTCTCTGGCCCGAGACCGAGTGCCCCGGAACGCGAGGACTCGACGGCATAGAAACTAGCCAGCACGAGTGCGATCAAATACGCGTTGTCCTCGTCCTCGGCGTAGGTCAGTCGCTCACGCGTGCGGAGCGTGGCATCGACGAGGAAGGGCAGCAGCTCTGGCGCCAATTGTCCCGAGCGGTGCCTTGGGCTGGACTCAATGTCGGAGGCGCGCTCGAACACCACAGCGACCGGGGCGCCGGCGAGCAGATACTCCGCGCGCTCCCTAAACGGTGCGATCGACCAGCCGAGTTCGCTGGCCATGCGCGCCGTCGCGTCCGCAAGCTCGTCGGCGAGGCGCTCGGCTTCGGCAACATCTACGTCCGACGGCTCGTCGTCATGGCCGTCGTCATGACCGTGGTCGTGATCGTGATCACAGTCGGGCCCGTGGACATGCTCGGCCGGTGCCAGCGTACCTCCGTACAGCGTGGCACCAAGGTCACTAACCGCCTCGTCGTGATCGTGCTCGCAATTTGGGTCGTCGCAGGCCATCAGGGGAAGACTAGGAGTCCTTGTCGGGAGTCCTTGCCGGTGATCGTGGTGGGCACCTGCATGTCTTGTGCTTCGCGCATGGTGAGGGTGGCGGCTTGCGTCGCGGCATATCTCGACGGGGTCTACCGTTCCTCTTACTGTGAGCGCACGCGGAAGACACGGAACGTTCGATGTCGGCGATAAGCCGAAGCGGCCGGAAGACCCGGAGGTTCGCCGGGCAAACGTGCGGCGCGTCTTCCGCCTGTTTGGGCCAGAGAAGTCGCGGCTGACGCTCGTACTCGGTCTGATCATGGTGTCCAGCGCCCTCGGCATGGTGCCGGCGTTCTTGCTGCGCGATGTGATCGACAACGCAATTCCGACGAACAACACGACGCTGCTGGCCTGGCTGGCGGGCGGCATGATCGCGATCGCGATCATTGTGGGCATCCTTGGCGTCGCGCAGACGTACCTGTCGAACCGCGTCGGCCAAGAGGTCATGCACGAGTTGCGGGCCGACGTCTACGAGCATTTGCAGCGCCAATCCCTCGCGTTTTTCACCCGCACGCGCACGGGCGAGGTCCAGTCGCGAATCTCGAATGACATTGGTGGCGTCGACGATGTCGTCACCTCCACAGCGACGTCTGTGGTCTCGAACGTCACGACCGTGTTGGCGGCGGTCGTGGCGATGTTTCTGCTCGACTGGCGCCTGGCGATCCTGTCGGTCATCCTTGTGCCGTTTTTCGTCCTGCTGACACGCCGAGTCGGTGTGGAGCGCCGCAAGTTGGCGACCGAGCGACAAAAGACGCTGGCAGACATTTCGTCGCTCGTGCAAGAGTCGCTGAGCGTCTCGGGCGTCCTGCTCGGCAAGACGATGGGTCGCGGTCCCGAGCTTGCGGAGCGTTTCCGTGAGGAGTCGCGCGAGCTCGCGGAGCTTGAGGTGCGCCAGCGCATGGCGGGCCGTTGGGTGATGGCAACGATCAGCGCCTCGTTTGCGATTTTGCCGGCGCTGGTTTATTGGGCCGGCGGCTGGTCGATTGCTAATGGGTTTGGTGCGGTCAGTGTCGGTACATTGGTCGCTTTCGCAACGATTCAGACGCGCATCTTCTTCCCTGTTGGTGCGCTGCTGTCGGTCGGGATTGACGTGCAGGCATCTTTGGCCCTGTTTGATCGCATCTTCGAGTATCTCGACCTCGAGGTTGACATCGATGAGCACTCCGGCTCGCAAGAGTTGCGGCGCGAGGACGTGCGTGGCGAGGTCTCCTTCGATGACGTCTGGTTTCGCTATGAGCCCGAGGGCACGTGGACGATTAGTGGCGCGACCTTCCTTGCGGCGCCAGGCACGCGGACTGCTCTGGTCGGCGAAACGGGTTCGGGCAAGACCACGCTTGGCTACCTTGTCGCGCGTCTGTATGACGCCGAGCGCGGCGCCGTTCGCATCGATGGTGTGGACGTCAAGGATGTCGCGTTTGCATCGCTCTCGGACCTCGTTGGCGTGGTCAGTCAGGAGACCTACCTGTTCCACGCGACGGTGCGTGACAACCTCCGCTTTGCACACCCGGAAGCGACCGATCAGGAGATCGAGGATGCCTGTCGCGCGGCGCGCATCCACGATCACATTGCGGGTCTGCCGGAGGGCTACGAGACGGTCGTTGGCGAGCGCGGCTATCGCTTCTCGGGCGGCGAGAAGCAGCGCATTGCGATCGCCCGCACGGTCTTACGAAACCCACCAATTCTCGTCTTGGACGAAGCCACGAGCGCACTCGACGTCGATACGGAGCGCCAGGTCCAGGAGGCGCTCGACGCGTTGGCCGAGGGTCGTACGACGATCACGATTGCCCATCGCCTTTCGACGGTGCGCGACGCCGACCAAATTCTCGTGCTCGATCATGGCGCAATCGTCGAGCGCGGCACACACGTCGCGCTGATCGCCCAAGGTGGACGCTATGCAGAGCTCGTGGCGCGCGACTCGCTCGGCGTCACTGCCGACCTGTAGCGCTACGCGCGAATAACGCGCGCTGGCTCGGCACCGAGCTG
>CAXNNM010000034.1:0-7937 GCA_964203735.1 Gaiellales bacterium
GAATCCTTCACCGCCTCGGTCGAACGCTTCGTGGAGCAGGCCGTTGCCGACCCGAATGTGCTGGCGATCAAGCACACGATCTACCGCACCAGTGGTGACGCTCCAATCGTGCCAGCGCTCGCCGTCGCCGCCGAGGAGGGCAAGCAGGCGGTTGCGCTCGTCGAGGTGACTGCTCGTTTTGACGAGGAGCGCAACATTCGCTGGGCTCGTGCTCTGGAGCGAGCCGGCGTCCACGTTGTCCATGGCAGCGTCGGCCTAAAGACTCACTGCAAGCTCGCTCTTGTCGTTCGTCGCGAAGGAGAACGTACGCGGCGTTACGTCCACATCGGCACGGGCAACTACCACCCCTCCACCGCCCGCGCCTATACCGACTTCGGCATCTTTACGTGCGATGAAGAGATCACCGCTGACGTCGCGGACCTCTTCAATCAGCTGACAGGGTTTGCCCGCCCGCAGGGCTTTCACGCGATTTGGACTGCTCCGATGCATCTCCGTCGCCAAGTCGTCGAAGAGATTCGTCGATGTGCGCGCGAGCACACCGAAGCGGCACCGGCCAGTATCACGCTGAAGATGAACTCGCTGGTTGATGCCGAGATCATTGACGAGCTCTATTCGGCTTCTCAAGCCGGAGTTTCAATCGATTTGATCGTGCGCGGTATTTGCTGCCTGCGCCCAGGAGTCTTGGGCCTGTCGGACAACATCCGGGTGACCTCCATTCTTGGCCGGTTCCTCGAACATGCGCGCATCTTTCGGTTCGTCTCAGATGTTGAGTCAACGACATACATCGGCAGTGCCGACATGATGCCGCGCAATCTCGATTCGAGAATCGAGGTGATCACACCAATCCGTGATACGACCCTGCGGGAGCGGATCCATGCTGTACTCGATCTCGAACTCGCTGACAATTCTGGCTCGTGGAATTTGCAGGCCGATGGCGAATGGATCCGCCGCTCGCCGGCTCCCGGTGAGACACGGGTCTATGCTCAAGAGGAACTGATGCGCCAGGCGGCTGCCGGTTCGACCCCGGACAATCAGGACCGGTTGACACGACGCGAAGAATCTGCAGAGCGGATTCGAAGGGCAGAGCGCGGCGAGCGTTAGGTCGCGCTGCTGCTGCGAGCGAGTTCACGCGCCAGCACCTGGGCCTCATTAATGGAGGCGCCGTACCGTGTCGCCCCGAGCGTAAGTGCCTCGCTCTTGCCGATGCCCGTTCCTCCGACAAGCGTCCGGAACTGCGCTGCGTTGAGTTGCGCAAGAAGTTCGCTCAGGCCTGCGCGCTCGGCAACACAGCACGAAATCGCCACCAGATCAGCTTGTTCGCGCTCTGCCATCTGGACGATTTCTGCAACGGGAAGATCTGCGCCCAGATAGCTGACACGAAAGCCCTCGGCATGCAATCCGGCAGCCACCATTTGGGGGGCGAGCGAATGCCGATCCCCGACCGGCGCTGCCACAACGACATTACCGACTCGAGGGCCAGGCTTGCCGGTTCCCGCAGCGGTGTGATCGAGCACGGCCTCGACGATACGTGAGGCGCGGTGCTCCTCGGCGACAGTAATCTTATGATCGATCCAGAGCACGCCGATGTGCGTCAGGGTCGGGCCGTACAGGAAGTCGCAAAGATCCGCCACGGTGGCTCCACCCGCCAGCAGTCGGGCGTTTTGCTGCCGAACAGCCTTGGCGTCGCCCGCGAGCAGTGCGTCGAGCAGGCTGGTCCTCTGCTTGGTCCAGTTGCGCGTGCTGCGCTGCGGTACGGCGCCGTTGCGCGCGTCGCGCTCGCTCAGCCAATCCTCGAGGTCGCGGCCCTGAATACGGTAGGTGCCGCCGACCATCAGAGCCTTCAACTCTCCCGTCCGAACGCGACGATAGAGCGTCTGATAGTGGCAGCCGACGGCCGTGGCGGCCTCGTGCAGCGTCAGTAGTTGCTCGGCGTTTGTCACCATCTTCTCATCGCAATCATCGGCGTTGCGGCTCAGGTCGCAGAAACGTCAACGGGGTGTTCGGATTGATGTTCGGTGCCATTTGGATGGAGCCCACGGTGGCGTACTACGACGGCAAGCACTGCTCCTCCTCCCCCGATCACTGCCAACCAGAACGCGGCGCGGGGCTCGATCGCGTCGGAAATGATCCCTGCGCTCGCCGCACCGGCACCGATTCCGACCGTGAACGTCGTTGAGACCCAGGTAAACGCCTCAGTCACGGTGCCGCGCGGCGCCAGCGACTCGATCAAGACGTACAGCGTCGCAATCACGGGTGCATTCACCACGCCGGTGACTGCGAGCAGCACGGCGAGTTGCCACGGCGTCTGAGCAAGCAGCAGCACGAAGAAGCCGACCAAGTTGAGGATCAGCAGGATTGCCAACATCCGTTGTGGCGGCTGTGACCAACGTCGTAGCGCGAAGAGCAACCCACCGATTACGCTGCCGACGGCCCAAACCGCCAGCAGTGGTCCGGCGCTGTGGTCCGTCGAGTCAGCATAGGCCGCAATCGCCAGCTCGAGGGCGCCCCAGGCGAATGCAAGCCCGAGGATCGCCGCCAAGACGCGCCGCACCGGGCTTGCGGTCAGGGGGCCCAACAGGTGGCGCTCACCAACGTGGGCAGACCGCCAGGTGCGGCTCTGCTGCGATGTTGCGAACCACGTCACGCCGATCAGGCTGAAGGCAGCCATGGCAACCAGCGTCGCGCGCGGATCAATCGAGGCAGCGATCGTTGCCGAGAGCAATGGACCCATAATCCAGATTACCTCCTGAGCCGTCGAATCAAGCGAAAAGGCCTGCGTCAGTTGGCTCCGGTCGGTGAACAGCGTGGACCACCCCGCTCGCATCGAGGCAGCGAGTGGCGGATTCGAGAAGCCATAGACCACGCAGAGACCGAACAAGAGAAAGCCGCCGGCTGGTGCAAGCACTGCGAGTGCCAGCAGAGACGCCACCTGGATCAGCATGCTGAGAACCAACACCAGGGTTTGTCCCTGGCGGTCGATCAGACGACCGAGGACGGGCGATCCGAAACTCGTGCCGAGCGTCGCGGCACTCACAGCGAGGCCCGCAATCGCGTACGAACCGCCCGAACCGCGAACGAGCAGGAACAGCGCGAGTGCACCCATGCCCACAGGCATCCGACCAACGATCGCGGCGACGAGCAGGCGTGGAACAGACGGAACGCCAAGAATGTCTCTGTAGGGGTATCGCACGTCATCAGTGTGCGTGGTATCGCAATATGACCGCCCCGGGTACCGTTCAGGTGCGCCCGTAGCTCAGGGGATAGAGCAAGAGACTTCTAATCTCGAGGCCGCAGGTTCGAATCCTGCCGGGCGCATCGCTTCCCCGCGGAGTTCAGTCGCGCCAGAACGCGCTCGTCAGGAGGATGAGCACGGGGAAGATCTCCAAGCGCCCGACCACCATCAGCAGTGCCAAAAAGACCTTGGACTGGTCCGAAAACGGCGCGTAGGAGCCCATCGGTCCGACGATGCCGAAGCCGGGCCCCACGTTGCCGATCGAGGCGGCGGCGGCCGACAGTGCATCCTCGAAGTTGAGCCCGGCGGGACGGCTCGGATCGATCAGGAGCAGCACGCCGCTGATCACGACGAGTGCCAAGTACAGCAGCACGAAGACCACAACCCCGTGGATGACTCGGTCGTTGATCGACCGTCCGCCCGTGCGGATCAGTCGAATCTGCTCGGGGTGGATTGTCATGCGGATTTCCCGGCGCACGACGCGGGCTGCCAGGACGACGCGCATCACCTTGAGCGCGCCGGTTGGGCTCCCGGTGCAGCCGCCGACGAACATCAGCAGGAAGAGCGTGCCGAGGGCCAGCTCGGACCACTGGGCGAAGTCGGCGGTGGCATACCCGGTGCCAGTCATGATCGAGGCCGCCTGGAAGACGCCCTGCCGCGTGGCGTCGAGCACACCGTAGGTGCCGGCAATCGCGAGCTCGGAGACCAACACGACGCAGGCCACCGCGAGGATCACGAGGTACCAGCGGAGCTCGTCGTCCCGGAAGCTCTGCGGGCGGCGGAGCGCGATCGCCCGGTACCAGAGCGCGAGGTTGGTGCCGGCAATCACAATCGCGATCGCGATCAGCCACTGCACCCAGGGTCCGAATGGCTCGATCGAGCGGGGGTTCGGCGAGAAGCCTCCGGCCGATACGGTCGTGAAGGCGTGCGCGACGGCCTGGAACGTGTCCATGCCCGGCGCGAGACCAGCCTGCCCGAGCACGATCAGGGCAGCGGTGACCAGCACAGTCAGCACGACGTACACCCCCACGATGCGGATCGTTGAGGCGCGCAGGTGGGGCGCCAGCTTCTCGAGCTGCGGACCCGCAACTTCGGTCTCGATCAGCTGCCGTCCGCCGACTGCGAGGCGCGGCAGGAAGATCACAGCGAGCACGATTAGGCCAATACCGCCGATCCACTGCGTCTGGGCGCGCCAGAGCATCAGCGGCCGGGATTGCGCCTGTAGTTCGGTGATGACGGTGGCGCCGGTCGCGGTGAATCCGGCGGTGCTCTCGAAGAACGCGTCGATGGGTGCGCCGGCACCGCCGGCGGCGCTGCCCAGCACGTAGGGTAGGACGCCAAACAGTGAGAGGCCGATCCAGGTCAGGACCGCCGCCAGCAGCGACTCGCGCCGGGTCGGCGCCGGAATGCGACGACCGAGCCGAAGTGCGCCGAGGAAGAGAAGAGCTGCAAGCCCGAACGGCAAGAGGAAGGCCCGGATCGAGTCGCCGATCACCAGTGCGTAGATCAACGGGGCAACGATCGTCAGACCGGCGCCACCCACGACCAGCCCCACCACGCGCAGAGCCGGTGGCAGTCGCACGGTGCCCGGTCGCCGCCTCTGCTGAGGACTCATCGCAGCCAGTATGCCCGTGTCAGTAGGACGAAAACGGGGATCAACTCGAGGCGCCCGACCCACATCAATGTGATCATCGTTGCCTTGGCCTCGGCTGGATAGTCGGCGAAGGATCCCATCGGCCCCGCCGAACCGACACCGGGTCCAACGTTGCCGATCGTGGTAGCGGCGGCGACCATGGCGTCGAAGGCATCCACCTCTGCCCCGTGCAGCATCGCCGCGAATAGGATCAGTGCGGCGCCGACCGCGAACGTCAGCAAGTACAAACCGATGAAGGCAGTGGCGCCCAGCAGGGCGGCCTCACGGACAGGCTTCCCGTTCGTCCGCACCGGCAGCACCGCCTCTGGATGCACCGCGGTCTGGATGTCGCGACGCGCGCTTCCGAACGCGAGCCGGATGCGGATCACCTTGATAGCCCCGGAGGTCGAGCCGGCGCAGCCGCCGATAAACATCGCGGCGAACAGTGCCAAGAGCGCGAAGGCGGTCCACGGCGCAAAGTCCTGCGATGCGTAGCCGGTCGTAGTCATTATGGTGATCACCTGGAAGGCGCTCTGCCCGAAAGCGCTTAGCCACCCGTCGTCGGAGGCCACGACGAGCGCCGTGCCGATCAGCAGCGAGAGCACTGCCATGATCGCGATGTAGACACGGAACTCCCCGTCGCGCGGGGCGGCCCTGAGGTCACCACGCATTGTGCGGTACCAGAGTGCGAAGTTGGCGCCCGCGATGACCATGAACACCGCGACCACGAGTTGGGAGACCCAGCCAAACGCCTCGAGGCTACGCGGCTCGGGTGAAAATCCGCCCGTGGACATCGTTGTGAAGGCATGAGTGATCGCGCCGTAGAGGTCCATCCCCTCGCGGCCGTTGACCAGACCGATCACGTAGAGCACGACGGCCAGCACGACGGAGAGACCGATGTAGATGATCCACAACCGCACTGCCGTGTCCCGCAGTCGCGGCGTCAGCTTTTCCGCATCCGGTCCGGGCGCCTCCTGCTGGAGGAGCGCCTTGCCGCCGGGTCCCGCTTGGTTCAACACGGCGATCGCCAAAACGATGATCCCCATCCCACCAAGCCACTGAGTGAGCGATCGCCAGAACAGGATCGACTGCGAGTGCGAAGCGATGTCGGCCATCACGCTCGAACCGGTCGTGGTGAACCCACTCATCGACTCGAAGTAGGCGTCGAGCGGGCTGGCGATATCACCGCCCTCGATCAGGTAGGGGATGCCACCGAGCAGTGCGGCGGCGAGCCAGGTCACGGCGACCACGACAAACGCCTCGCGGACGCCAATATCATTCGACCGACGCCCGCAGGCTCGCTCGATGGCGGTGCCGAGGGCGACGCCACCGACCAGCGGGATCACGAACGGAAGGATCGACTCGCCGTAGATCAGGGCGACGATGATCGGAAAGATCAGGGTCAGGCTGAGCCACCGCAGGATCAACCCGATCAGGCTGCCACTGGCCCCCAAATCGACCCGCAGCCCTCGGTATCTCGGCGGCGCGGCGGCCGCCGCGCTCACAGCGCCTGCTCCAACGCAGCGACGCGCTGGGCCTCGGCAAGGATGATCGCCGAGTCGCCGGCCTGCAGCGCATCGTCGCCGCGCGGAAAGATCACCCGGTCGCCCCGCACGATGGCACCGACGATCGCGCCCTCGAGTGGGCGGTCGCGGAAGGGCCGGCCAATCAGACTACTCTCGGGGCGGATCTCCAACTCGAGCACCTCGACACGATCGTTCTCCAGCATGGCGAAACCGCGGGTGCGCGGATCGTGCGTGAAGCGGACGATCTCCTCGGCGACCACGAGCCGCTGGTTGAGCGCGTGGTCCACGCCGACGCGCTCGAAGATCGGGACGTAGTCGGGATCGCCGACAACGGCGATGGCGATCCGCACTCCAAGCGACTTGGCCAAGAGCGCGATCAGCAGGTCGCGCTCGTCGCGCTCCGTGCAACAGATGATGGCGTCGGCGTGGCCGATGTTCTCGCGCTGGAGGAATGCGGTATCGGTTGCGTCGGCGCAGAACACGTCGGCCTGGGAGATCTCCTCGGCGCAGATGCGGGCAACGGCCTGATCCGCATCGACGATCCGCACCCGCAGCCGTTGAGCGCAGAGGGCCCGTGCAATCGTTCTGCCCGTGGTGCCGCCGCCGACAACGACGACCTCGCGAATCGCCGCCAGATCGCGTCGGGCGAGCCGGACCGACCACTCGCGCGACGCCTCCGGCGAGGCGATTAGCACGATTCGATCGCCCTCCTGGACGATGTCGCCACCGCCCGGAATGATGACGTCGTCGGCGCGGATCAGCGAGGCGATTACGCTCTCGTCGGGCACCCGGAGCTCGGCGATGCGCCGACCGACGATGTTCTCGGCCGCATCTGCGTGCACCTCGAACTCCACCATTTCCGCACGACCGTCGGCGAAGAGATCGGTCTGCAGGGCACCCGGCATGCCGATTGCTCTGGCGACAGCCTGGGCAATCTCGTTTTCGGCCGAGATCATTGCGTCGACAGGAAGCTCGCCGGCGCGCCAGGCCGAAAGGTACTCGGCGCTTGAGGTGCGCACCACGATGCGCGCCTTGGTGAGCGCGCGTGCCTGAAGAGCGGCCACGATGTTGATCTCGTCGCGGTCCGTGGCGGCGATCACGAGATCGGCGCGATCGATGCCAGCGTCTTGCATGACGGACCGAGAGGTGCCGTTACCGACGAAGGTCATCACGTCGTAGCGGTTGCCGATCGCGCCGAGGTGGTCACCGTCGAGGTCGATGACGGTCACGTCGTGCTGGGCTTGAAGCGCAGCAACGACGCTCGTGCCGACGCGACCAGCTCCGATCAGAATAATCTTCACAAAATCAGAATAGCCCCCAGATCGGCGTTTCGCGTTACTATGTGCCGCGTCCAATGCCCGTCAAAGTAAGCCCTTATGCCTCGTATTCGTCGACCCCGGCCTCGCGCCGCGTCCGTCTCGGCTCCGTTCTCGTCGGAGCCACGCGTCAGCGTGCTCGAGCAGGGTGGCATGCGCTGGATCCAGCTGGAGTCGCCCGGGCCCGCTGAGATCGCTTGGCTGGAGACAGAGTTCTCCTTCCACGAGCT
>CAXNNM010000035.1:0-7707 GCA_964203735.1 Gaiellales bacterium
TGAGCGAGCTGTTGGCGGCGATGTAGCGCAGCGGCTCGGGCTCCCACTTGCGGGATTGATGGTTGACCCAAGGCAGTGACACCAGATCTGTCTTGCGCTGCGTAATCAGGTCGGCGAGCGTACGGCCCGCGAGGTTCGTGATCGCGACGCCGTCGCCCACATACCCGCCAGCCCAGCCCATCCCCGTCTTGGGGTCGAGCCCAACCGAGGCGTTGAAGTCGCGAGGAATCCCGAGCACGCCGCCCCAGGTGTGCGTGATCTTGGCGTTGGCTGCGGCGGGAAACAGCTTCGCAATCACACCCTGCAGGCGGTCGTGGACGGGAAGATCGTGGAACTCGCGTTCAAGCTTGCTGCCAAAGATATAGGGGTGCCCGCGGCCACCGAGGGCGATGCGGTCGTCGGCCGTTCGCTGCGCGTAGATAAAGAGGCGTCGCCCGTCCGAGAGCGTCTCACGGTCGTTCCAGCCGATCTCGTCCCAGATCGCCTGCGAGAGGGGCTCGGTAGCGACCATGCACGAGGCGAATGGCATCAGCCGCCGCTTCTCACCCTCGAGTTCCGGGGTAAAGCCCTCCGTTGCGCGAATCACGTACGTGGCGTGGATCGTGCCGCGGTCGGTGATGACTCGGCCAGGCTCGAGGCGGCGTGCGTTCGTGCCCTCGTAGATGCCAACGCCACGACGCTCGACGACGTCGGCAAGTCCGCGCACCAGTCGTGCTGGGTGGACTCGTGCGGCGTGGGGACTGAAGACGGTACCGAGGGCGCCAGGCACATTCGTGCGGGCCAGCGTGTCCTCGCGCGAGAGCAGGCTGTAGTCCGCGTCGGTATGGCCGAACGCGTGATGCGCTTCGACTGCCTCGCGCGAGTGCATCAGCCCTACCTGCGTCATTGCCAGCGTTGACCAGCCGCCCTTGTGAAAGTGCGCGTCGATGCCTTCTTTCGCGAGGGTCGCGCCGATTACATCGACGGTGTCGAAGCAGGCGCGCTCGTAGCGCATCACCTCGTCGTGGCTATGCGTCTTGAGAAATCGTTGGCGACTGCCGGGGAGTCCACCGAAGCACCAACCACCATTGCGTCCAGAGGCACCAAAGCCTGCGATGTCGCGTTCGACGATGACGATTCGCAGGGACGGGTCGATCTCGGTCAGCGAGTAGGCAGTCCAGAGACCCGTGTAGCCAGCCCCAACGATTGCGACGTCAGCCTGGAGGTCGCCTGGCAACGGCGGCCGCTTCGACAGCGTGCCGGGCACGCTGTCGTGCCAGAAGCTGGTGGTGCGGTAGTGGGCGTCCTCTGCCTGGGCACTACCGGACAGGGCGTCGCGTGTTTCCGTCGTAGCCATAGCGCGAGTGTACCGGGGTGACGCTGCTCCCGCGACTGGGCAGGGTGGTGATTGCTACTGCGTGGGGGCGGCGCCGCGTGTGGGCTGCTTGATATCCAGCTCGATCGAACCGTCGGCGCAGGCACGGGCATTCCAGTCGCGCCAGCGCGGTGCGAGCTCGGCTACCGAGTCTCCACGCTCGTCGAGGCGCACGGCAGGAATGCCACCGGGCTCGACGAGGTAGCGATACCACGACAAATCCCAGACGATCGTGATTGCCGCACCGGGTCGGCGACCACCGAAGGCAACAACGCTGACCTTGGCCTGTCCCAGACTCTTGGCAATGCCAGAGACAGTTCCGCGGTACGGGCTGGCGTTGAAGGTCTCGACGCCAATCAGCATGGTGGTGGCGCGCGCGAGGTCATCGGACGTTCCGAGACCATGCGGAGCACGAATCGGGTCGGCCAGATCGAGCTCGGGTGGGGTCTGCGAGCGCGTCAGCATGCGCGAAAGGCGGCTTGGCTCCCGCTGTGGGCGCGTGGGGGGTGGCGAGGCGCGACCCTCCTCGACCCAGCCATCTTGGCGAGCGCTTGCTGCACAGAGGCGACAGACGGTGCGCGATTGACCACGTTCGGCAAACCGCAGTGGCTCCTCGCCGAGCAGGATCGTACGCTCGCAGATCGAACACGCGAGCAGGCGCTCGGTTGAGTTGAGTCGTTCGTGTGCGGTCGCCATGACCGCCAGATCATACGATCGCTCGGGCGTCATCGCGGCGCTCCTAGCCTTCGCCGCGTGGATGTGCCTGCGCGTGGGCGTGACGGAGGTGGGGGAGCCCTAGGTGCGTGTAGATCTCGGTGGTGGCGAGCGAGGCGTGGCCGAGCAGTTCTTGGATCGCGCGCAGATCACCACCGCCCTCCAGCATGTGTGTGGCGTAGGCGTGGCGGAGCGCGTGTGGGCTGTGTTGCTCGAGCCCCACGGCCTGGAGGCGTCGATTGAGGGCGCGGCGGATGCCGGAGGTATCGAGCCGTTTACCGCGGTTCGACAGCAGGAGAGCGGGTGGGGAATCCGCGGTTGCAACCTCGGGACGACCGCGGGCGAGCCAGGCGGTGACGGCATCGGCGGCTGGGTCGCCAATTGGCACGAGGCGCGTCTTGCCACCCTTGCCGATCACGCGCAATGTGCGGCCCTCGAGGCTCGTGAGGTCGAGCGTGCAGGCCTCAGCCGCGCGCAGCCCGGCGCCATAGAGCAATTCGAGCAACGCGCGGTCGCGAAGTCCGAGTGGCGTATCGGGCCAGGCGACGTCGAGCATGTGCGCTGTATCCCGGGTGGCAGGAACGGTTGGCAGGCGGCGAGGGCGCTTTGGGCCAGGAATCTCGGCGGCCGGGTCGGTCTCGCCTTCGCCCGCCAGGCGGCGATGAAAGCCACGAACAGAGGACAGGCGACGCGCGCGCGTTGAGGGAGCGAGACCACTGCTCGCGAGGTGAGCGGCGTAGGCTCGAACGTCGCTGCGCGCTGCCTGCGTCGGAGAGGAGCCACGCGTCTCGAGCCAGCCGGCATAGTCCGTCAGGTCGGAGCGATAGGCGCGGAGTGTCTGCGGGCTCGCGCCCCGCGCACGCAATGCGGTTAGGTATTGCTCAATCGGGTCCGCCACCAGCGCCATCGTTGAGCATTCGCCGCAAGGTGCCCAAGTCTTGCCATGCTCGACCTCGCGCTGACGCGTCCGCCTCAGCGGCGTAGAAGGCCATTAAGTGCCATCCAACCCATCCATCCAGCAAGCACCACTGCGCCAATCGTGACCACCGCGAGTCCGCCCTGCCATGCCGACCACGCGACGACGAGGAGCCCCAGCGCGATGATTCCAAAGAGAATGCGCACGCCCATACGTGCACGTTGCCATGTGGGCGGGCAGACGTCCACTCGGTAACGGGCAATCAACGGTCATACTATGTGCTCGTTATGCGTCGCTTTTTTCTCGTAGCACTCGTCACAGCGCTGGCTCTGATCGCCACTGTTGTTCCTGCGCAGGCCGCGTCGCAGCAGACACGCGTAGTCGGCGGCACGCCGGCCGTCATCGCCGAGATGCCGTGGATTGTCTATCTCGAGGCGAATCTCTCGCAGAGCAACTCTTGGGCCTGTGGCGGCACCATTGTCGGCACGCGCTACATCCTCACAGCAGCGCACTGCGTCCTCGATAACGGGATCACGATCCCCGTCAAGGCCCTGACGGGTGTTGCAGGGCGCGTCGACTTGCGGGGCGAGGACGGAACGCCATTTACGGTGGCCCGCATTGCCGTCAACCCGCAGTATGCGCGCCAGTCGGGCAGCGAAGGCGGCCCCTACGATTCGGCGTTGATTGAGACGACGACCGATCTCCCAGGCCCCGCATTAGCGCTCGCGACCACGGCGGACGCGCCGTACTACGCCGCCGGAGTGACGGCGCGCATAGCCGGCTGGGGTCTCACCTCCACGGCAGGCGACGGTACGGACGTGCTGATGCAGGCGACGCTCCCGATCGTTGGCGATCAGGAGTGCTCTGACAGCGATCAGGTGACGCTCGCCGAAGTCACGAAGATGGTCTGTGCTGGGCTCCGCGAGGGTGGTATCGATTCGTGTCAAGGCGACAGTGGAGGACCGCTGACCGTCGTTGCCGGTGCGGAGACACCCGACCCCGCCGACGATCGCACGCTGCTCGTTGGCATCGTGTCGTGGGGCTACGAGTGCGGAGCGGCGAATCGTCCGGGCCTCTACACCCGGGTTGCGACGCTGACGGGCTGGATCACACCGCTGCTGGCGGGCGATGCTGTTGCTTGGGCGCAGTCCTCGGACCAGTCGCCGCCAAACGTCAAGGTACGTAATGCGCGGCAAGTGCCAGGAGTCAAAGTCAAACTGCGCTATCGCGTGACGGGCGAAACTGGCAAGACGCGCGAGACGATCACCATCCGCCGTACGAAGGGCGGAACCGTTCTTCGCCGCTTCTCGACCGTCGCTGCCGTCAATCCGGCAGGTGTCGACAGTCTTGTGCGGTGGCCTGTGCCGCGCGGCTTTGCCTATGGCAAGTACGTCTGGTGCATCACCTCCAAAGACAGCATCGGCAATGTCTCTACCTTGACCTGCGCAACGCTCACCGTCGGCTAGCTTCGAGTGTCACGCAGCGCAGTTGCTGTTAGGTTTCTCCCATGAGTACCCCGACGATTGACAAGAAGGTCCTGGCCGCAGCCCGCGTAGAGGTCGCCGCGCTCTTGCGCATCTCTGCTGTTCATGGCTACAACGAGGGCATTGATAATCACTACTCGCTTGCGATCGACGGCCACGACGACGTCTTCTTGCTCAATCGCTATGGCCCGCACTGGTCGGAGATGAAGCCGAGCGACATTCTGCTTGTTGATCTTGAGGGCAACGTTCTTGACGGCTCGGGTGGTGGCCAAGTGACCGCGATCCAGATCCATCGCCAGGTCCACGCTGCGCGACCGAACGCCCGCTGTGTGATGCACACGCATATGCCGTACGCCACAGCGATCGCCTGCACGGAGGATGGTTTTCTGACGCGACTGACACAGAATTCGATGTCGTTTCATGGCACGGTTGCGACACTCGATTACGGCGGTCAGGTGCAGGGAGAAGACGAGGGCACGCGCCTCGCACGCGCAGTTGCCAAGGGCGCCAACATCATGTTCCTGCGCAATCATGGTGTGATCATCGTCGGCTCGACGCCTGCAGAGGCCTGGTTGCGTACCTACTTCCTCGAGCGCGCCTGCGAGATGCAGATTCTCGCCCAGTCGACTGGTTCCAAACTGGTCTTGGGCAAAAAGTCCGTTGCCGAGCGCACAGCAACGCAATGGGCCGAGGCGTCCGATTACGAGTCGCCGCTGTTGTTTACCGCTATGAAGCGCCTGCTGGACCGCGACCAGCCCGGCTGGAGTCGTTAGGTAAAAAAGATATCGGCTGGATAACGATCGAAAACGAAGAACTCGTATCACGGCTTGCACGAAAGCACGGGACGACAAATAGACATGACGAACGTCACAATTGGAGTACCGGTTGAGCGAGCCGCAGACGAGTATCGCGTCGCCCTAGTGCCGACGATCGTTGAGTCGCTTGTGGGGGACGGTTTCCGTGTCCTTGTTGAGGGTGGTGCGGGCGTCGCAGCTGGCTATAGCGATGAGGCCTACCGTGAGGCCGGTGCAGAACTCGTCGGCGACGCCGCGGCAGCACACGCGGGCGCCACGCTGATTGCGCGCGTTTCGCCACCGGCGGCCGACGAGGTTGCATCCCTGACTGCTGCTCACACCGTCATCTCGCTCCTCGATCCGCTCGGCGATGTTGCACGGACGCAGCGCCTTGCCGAGACGGGCGCAACCCTCTTCGCGTTCGAGTTTATGCCCCGCACCACGCGGGCTCAGGCGATGGATGCGCTCTCGTCGCAGGCGACCGTGGCCGGCTATCACGGAGTGCTGCTGGCTGCCGATCGAGCGCCACGATTGTTTCCGTTGTTGATGACCGCGGCGGGTACCGTCAAGGCACGTAGCGTGCTGGTGCTCGGGGCTGGCGTGGCGGGGCTGCAGGCGATCGCGACTGCGCGGCGTCTCGGTGCAGTTGTGACGGCGTTCGATGTCCGCGCCGCCGTCAAGGAGCAGGTGGAATCGCTTGGTGCGCGCTTTCTCGCCATCGATGTGGCGGGAGAGGAGCAGGCGGGCGGCTATGCGACTGGGCTCGATGAGGCGCAGCACCGACTCGAGCAGGAGGCGCTGGCCCGAGCCTGCGCCGACGCTGACATCGTGATTTGCACCGCGCAGATTCCGGGCGCGCGGGCACCCGAGTTGATTACGGAGGAGGCCGTGCGTTCGATGCGACGCGGCAGCGTGATCGTCGATCTTGCTGCCTCCACGGGCGGTAACTGCGCCTGCACGGTGGCGGGCGAAGAGGTCGATATCGATGGTGTGCTGGTGCTCGGCCCGAGCAATCCTGCGGCGGCGATACCTGGCACCGCCAGCGATCTCTACGCCACCAACGTGCGCGCCTTCGTTCGGCTGATCGCGCCAGGCGCCGAACTTGCCCCCGATTGGGACGACGAGATCGTGGCGGGAGCGTTGATTGCGCGTGGTGGAGCAGTGGTTGCTAGTCGCGTCGCCGAGCGGCTCGCCGGCACCGGAGGTACGACATGAGCCTGATCACTGAACTGGTGATCCTGGTGCTCGCCGCCTGGGTTGGGATCGAGGTCATCTCGAAGGTGCCACAGATGCTGCATACCCCGCTGATGAGCGGAACGAATGCAATTCATGGCGTCGTAATTGTGGGTGCGATCCTCGTCTTGGGAGCGGCAGCGGGCGGGACGGTCGAGACGATCTGTGGCATCGTCGCAGTCGCCTTTGGTGCGGCGAACGTTGTCGGTGGCTTTGTCGTGACAGATCGCATGTTGCAGATGTTCCGTCGCCGTCCTGAGCCGCCCAAGGAGGACCAAGGATGATGCGCGACGACCTCATCCAAATCGCCTACCTCGTCGCGGCCTTCTGCTTCATCCTTGGCCTGCGCTGGCTTTCGTCGCCACGCACGGCGCGTAAAGGCAACCTCGTCGCGGCGCTCGGTATGTTGATCGCAATCATCGCGACGCTGGTCGATGGTCGCGTCGTCGGGTACACGTGGATTGCGATCGCCGCTTTCGTTGGCGGCTCAATCGGTGCACTGGTGGCGCGACGCGTTCAGATGACGGCGATGCCGCAGTTGGTGGCGTTGCTGAACGGCCTCGGTGGTGGCGCAGCGGCGTTGATTGCGATCTCGGAGTACCACGTTGCCGGTGCCGCCGGCGAAGCAAGGCTGGGTGCGGTGATCGCCGTTTCGGTGATGTTCTCCACCATCGTCGGCTCGATCTCCTTTGCCGGTAGCCTCGTGGCATTCGGCAAGTTGCAGGAGCTTCTGCCGGGGCGCCCGATTACGTGGCCCGCTCAAAAGCTGCTTAACGGGCTTGGCGCGATCGTCGTGCTGGGACTGGCCGCCTACGCCTCCTTCAACATCAACGATCCGCTGCTCTGGTTGGCTGCCGTGCTCGCGCTGCTGCTGGGAGTCTCGGCGGTTCTGCCGATTGGTGGAGCCGATATGCCGGTCGTCATCGCGTTCCTCAACGCCTGCACGGGGCTGGCTGCAGCGGCGACGGGCTTCGCGCTCGGTAACAGTCTGTTGATCATCGCGGGCGTGCTCGTTGGCGCCAGCGGCACGCTTCTCACGCAGCTGATGTCGAAGGCGATGAATCGCTCCGTCGCGAGTGTCCTGTTTGGCGCCTTCGGTGGCGGGGGTGGCGGCGGGTCGGCTGTCAGTGCATCAGGCGAGGCACTGCCAGTGCTCGAAATCTCGGCCTCCGACCTAGCTGCTCAGTTGGTCTATGCCCGTCGCGTGATGAT
>CAXNNM010000036.1:0-7658 GCA_964203735.1 Gaiellales bacterium
GCCAAGGCCGTCAACCAGATCATCATCAGTGGCACCTACGCCTCGGTCGGCGAGGGACTCGCCTACGCCGAGCAGGCTGGCCTACCGATGGAGGCGCTCGTCGAAGCACTTTCGGGCGGCGCCGCTGGCTCGTGGATTTTGACGACGCGCTCGCCCAAGTACATCTCGCACGACTACCCGGCGGGCTTCCGCACCGTGCTGCACCGCAAGGACCTTGGGATCGCGATCGAAGAGGGCGAGGCCGTCGGACTCGAGCTGCGGCTGACACGCCTCGTTGCCGAGTGGCAGGACGCGCTGATCGCGGCCGGTTATGGCGAAGAAGACTCGTCGGCGCTTGGTCGCATCGGTCGCGGCGACGTCACGCCCTAGGTATTCCTCCGTCGAACCTCTACGACGCTGTGTGCTCTCAGGTAGACGGGGCGGCGACTAGGGGAGGACATGACAAGTGCGCACTTGTGGTGTCCTCCTGCGGAGCAGCGGTATCTGCTGGGGGGACATGACAAACCGGGGTTTGTCATGTCCCCCCAGCCCGAGCGAATGGACCGCCCGAGGACACCACATCCGCGCGGTTGTCATGTCCTCCCTGCCGAAGCCAGACGTTGTCTGACCCGCTCGGGGCAGACCACCACGGCGGCCCTCGCCAAACAGCCCTACTCGGGCAGCTGGACCGGACCCTTGTCGTACGGCTCAGCCTTGCGCCGAATCGGTACACCGAAGGCCTCGGGCGGACGGAGGTTCTCGCCGCAGACGCGACAATCGACCTGCATGATCGAGCGCAGCGGCGCCTGGCAGGCAGGGCACTCCTTGATCATCTCGCTGCCGCAGTCGGGGCAGGCGGCGAGCTCGGGTGGCCCTTCGAGTTCCATGTAGCGTCGCGCAAAGCCACAGCGTCCGCAGAGGATGATCGCGTCGCCGAGGACGCGGCGTTTGTCGTCCTTATCCATGCCGACAGCGTACGCGGGAATGGCCGCGACGGGCCCGGGTCACCCGTCAACGCACCGATCGGAACGGGTGCCACACACGCGTCTTCAGATGTGACTAGGCTACGCAATGTGGAAACGTGGATCTTCGTCGTGTTCGGCTCGGTGCACCTCGTGCTCGGACTGGGCGTGTTCGGATTCGTTGCCTGGCTGATGATGGGCAAGGACGCCGACGACATCGAAGAGTCCGACGACGGTGGTGGTGGCAGTCGCCTCCACCCGCGACCACGGCGACCTGGCCCGGGCCGTCCGCGCTATCGCCGGGGACCCGAGCGCATGCCGGAACTCAGCCCCCAGCGAGGTCCCGCCGTGCGAACTGCCAAGCAGCCACGCTAAGCGGAATTGCTGCGTAGAGCAGCAGCACGCAGACATCTCCCCACGCCACCGTGCCGCGTTGCAACAGCGGGGCAGGGTTGAACCACGCGAAGGGCGATAGCTGGGCGGCTGCCTTTGTCGGACCCCAGAGTGGCAGCAAGAAGTTGCCGGCATAGAGCACGACGATCACTCCGACCGACCACGACAGTGCTCGGCCTCGCTCGGACGAGAACGCGCTGATCACGAAGCCAATGCCGCCGAGTGCCAGCAAGAGCAGTGCCGACTGCAGACCGGCAAGCAGCATCGAGACCGACTCGAGGTTGCCCATCGGGTTGGTGAGCGCAACCGCCAAGAGACAGCCAAGTGCGTAGGCCTCGCCGATGATCAGGCAGCCGACGATCAGCACGACGAGGTGCGACAGAAACCACGTGCGGCGGGCGAGTGGGCGCGAAAGGGCCAGCGCGAGCGAGCCCGCCTCGAGCTCGCCCGCGATCGCACGGATGCTCAGGCCGACGGCGAAGAGGCCACCGCCCAGCAGGAAGATCGGGTGTTGAAAGCCGATCGAAGCCCACTGGGCAAGCGGGTCGAGTCCGACGAGGTCAAGCAGGCCACCGAATTGGTCGGCCTGCGCCTCGAGCTGTTTTGTAAACACCTCGCTCGTGGCAAAGACCGCGACGAGCAAGAATCCCCACAGGCCGATCAGCACGACCTCAAGTGGTAGCCGCACACGCTGTTCGCGGATCAGGCGAACGATCAGAGCGCGGTTCACGCCATCGCCTCGTGATCGCGGTAGTACTCCATAAAGACCTCGTCGAGCGAGACCTCCTCGATGCGAACGTCGTGCAGGTCGAGCAGGCTGAGTGCCTGCAGAAGCGGCCCGACGTCGCCGTGGTGCTGCAGTGTCACGCGCGTGCCCGTGCGGTCGGTCAGTTCGCAGCCAGGCAGGTCGACCGTGGTCGTGGGGTCGACGAGTTCGAGGACCACCGTGCGTGCGCGCTGCGAGGAGAGCTCGGCGATCGTGCCCTCGCCCACGATCGCACCATCGCGAATCATCGTTACGCGATCGCAGAGAGCGGAGACCTCGGCGAGCACATGGCTCGAGAAGAGGATCGCGCGCCCCGCATCGCGGCGGTCGCGCAACAGCTCGACGAGGCCACTCAGCACGAGCGGGTCGAGACCCTCACCGGGCTCGTCGAGGATCAAGAGCAGCGGATCGTGCTGGACAGCCTGCAGGACGCCGAGTTTTTGCCGCATGCCCTTCGAGTACGTGCGCACGGGGCGCTCCAAGTCGGCATTCGAAAAACGCAAAAGATCGACAGCAGCGGCACGTAACACGGGCTCGCGTCCGGAGAGCGCTGCGAAGTGATCGAGCAGCTCGTTGCCACGCATGCGTCCGTAAAGGCCCGGGTCGGAGGGCAGGTAGCCGAGCTCGGTGCGCACAGCGTGGTCGCCCCACGGGTCGCCACCCAACACCGTTGCCGTACCCTCATCGGCACGCAGCAAACCGACGATGATGCGCATCGCCGTCGTCTTGCCAGCACCGTTTGGACCAAGAAAACCACGGATCTCGCCTGGTCCCACCTCGAGGTCAACACCGCCTAGAGCAGCGTGATCGCCAAAGCGTTTGGTGATCCCCTGAAGGCTGATAACCGGTTCCACCGACACATCATGCATCGGTGCGGGGCACCACGGGTCAGCCGTCCGCGCTAGGGTTCGACCTAATAGACGCAATGACCCTCAGGGAGGTCCTGCGATGGCAGTCGCGAGCAATGTGGACGTGGTAATGCCCCAAATGGGGTCGAGTGTGACCGAAGGCACGATTAGCCGCTGGCTCAAACAAGTTGGCGACACCGTTCAGGCCGACGAGACGATCGTTGAGATCTCGACGGACAAGGTCGATACCGAGGTGCCCTCGCCCACCGCTGGCGTCGTGATGGAGTTGCTGGTCGCCGAGGGCGTGACGGTCGACGTCGGCACGCGCATCGCCGTGCTGTCGACCGACCTGTCCGCCACACCGTCCGCTGCTGCCCCGGTTGCTGCACCTCCTGCAGAGGTCGCTGCGCCCGTCGAGGCTGCTCCCGTCGCTGCTGCACCGGTTGAGGCTGCACCTGTCGCCGCTGCTCCCGAGCCTGTCACACAACTGCCGACGAGTGGCGAAGATCGTGCCTTCGTCTCGCCTGTCGTGGCCCGCATGGTCGCCGAGCATCAGCTCGACATCACCCAGATCGCTGGCACCGGTCGGGGTGGACGGGTTACGAAGAAGGACGTCGAGAACTTCCTCGCCGCTCGCGCTAGCGGTGGTGGGTACGCCGCACCGATGGCCGAGCCAACGGCCGTTGCTCCGCCCGCAGCGGCCGCCCCGGTTGCGACTCCGCCAGCAGCGGCACCTCCCGTTGCCGCACCGCCCGCTGCCGCACCAACGCCTGCCGCACCCGCCGCAGCCGTCGCTGCGGCCCCCGCCGGCAATGGCGAGGAGATCTACACCTTCTCGCGTGTGCGCCAGGTGACGGCGAAGCACATGCGCGAGTCGATCGAGACTGCCGCGCATGTCACGCAGGTATGGGAGGTCGACCTCGGTCGCGTCACGGACATTCGCAATCGCCTCAAGCCGAAGTTCAAGAATGACTATGGCGTCAGCCTCTCGTTCCTGCCCTTCATCATGCGCGCGACCGTCGACGCGATGGCTGCGTGGCCGTGGATGAACGCGGAGATCCGTGAGAACGACGCCATCATCAAGCGCTACGTCAACCTCGGCATGGCCGTCTCGGTCGACGATGGCAAGGGCCTGATGGTGCCGGCCATCAAGAACGCCGAGACGCTCAACCTGCTCGGCTTGGCTCAAGCGGTTGCCGATCTCGCGGTGCGGGGTCGCTCGAAGAAACTGACGATCGATGACCTCACGGGTGGCACGTTTACGATCACCAACCCGGGCGTCTTCGGCTCGCTCTACGGCACGCCGATCCTGCCTGTTGGCCAGGTGGGCATCCTCGATACGGGAGCGATCGTCCGCCGCCCGATGGTGGTCGAGGGCCCCGATGGCTCCGAGGCAATCGCAATTCGCCCGATGATGTACCTCTCGATCAGCTACGACCATCGACTCGTTGATGGCGCGTATGCGTCGCAGTTCATGGCTCAGATCCGCACGAACCTGCAGACGTGGGACGAGGAGGCGTACGGGGCGTGAGCACGCCGGTGGCCAGTGCGGCCTATCTGATCGACCTGCCCGGTCTGACGCCCTATCCAGAGGCGCTCGCGATGATGGAGAACCTCGCCGGGGCACGCTCGCAACAGGCGGTTCCTGACACGCTGATGTTGCTCGAACACGAGCCTGTCGTCACGCTCGGCACGCGTACCGATGTGGCCGAGGAGATACCACATCCGGCAATGCTGGAGCAGCGAGGCATTCCGATCGTTGAGGTTGCGCGTGGTGGGAAGGCGACGTATCACGGCCCCGGCCAGCTGGTGGGCTACCCCGTGCTCGACCTTGCACCGATGGGCCGCGACTTGCGTCGCTACGTCGAGCTCCTCGAAGGCGCGATGATCGATGCGCTCGGCGATCTCGGCATCGAGGCCGAGGCGCGCGAGGGCGAAGAGCACACGGGCGTCTGGGTCGAAGATCGCAAGATCGCCTCGATTGGCGTACACGTCGCCTCGTGGATTTCGACGCATGGCTTTGCCCTCAACGTCGACTGCGACCTCGAGCCTTTCGACCTCTTTGTCGGCTGTGGCTTGCAGTCGTCGCGCTACACGACTGCCTCGATCGAAGCCGGCCGGTCGATCGATCGCGCCGAAGCTACTACTGCCCTCCTTGCCCGTCTGGGCGAGCGTCTCAACCACACCTGGGAGCCACTGCCCGCATGATCACCGGCTATCGCTTTACCGTCTTTGCCAGCGACCTCGCGCGCTCGAGCGACTTCTACGAGAACCGTCTCGGTTGCGTGCTCTCGGACGTCACTGAGCTGGGCTTTACGGCCACGCGTGATCAGCTGGTCGTGACAGTTGAGGGTGGTGCCAAGCAGCGCAAGCTCGGCAAGTCATGGCTGGCCGAGGCTGGGCTTTACATCACGATCGTAGTCGACGATTTTGACGCTACGTTCGCCGATTTGACGACGCGCGATGCGCCGTTCCTCGACGATGTCAA
The DNA here is from genome assembly GCA_964203735.1 of Gaiellales bacterium. Lineage (GTDB taxonomy): Bacteria > Actinomycetota > Thermoleophilia > Gaiellales > F1-60-MAGs149 > F1-60-MAGs149. The sequence continues at coordinate 5,437 of CAXNNM010000036.1, forward strand.
CGAGTTGCCGAACGGCAAGCGCGTGACGGGTCTCGCGGACCCCGACGGTGTCCTCTTCGAGCTCCGAGAGGCATAGCGTGCCCTGGGGCGCAGAGGCCAAGACACGCCCCGATTGGATGCGTGTGCGCGCGGCCAGCCCTGGCTCGCGGTTTGAGGAACTCAACGGCATCGTCCGCGAGAACGGACTCACCACAGTCTGCGAAGAGGCCGGCTGCCCCAATATTGGTGAGTGCTGGGGTCGTGGCACTGCAACGTTCCAGATCCTCGGCGACACCTGCACGCGGGCCTGTCGCTATTGCGCCGTCAACAGCGCCAAGCGCGGCGAGGACGTCGACCCACTCGAGCCGGCCAAGCTGGCAGCAGCAGCCGAGCGGATGGGATTGCGCCACCTCGTCATCACCAGCGTCGATCGCGACGACCTGCCCGACCTTGGGGCGGGGCACTGGGCGCAGACGATCCGCGCATTGCGGCGTCGTAATCCCGAGTTGCAGGTCGAGGTGCTCGTGCCCGACTTCCTCGGCGACGAAGACCAGGGCATGCTGACGGTGCTCGAGGCAGAGCCGCACGTCTACAACCACAACATCGAAACCGTCCGTCGCATCCAGCCGAAGGTGCGCATCAAGGGCGACTACGACCGCGCGCTACACATCCTTCAGCGCGCCAAGGAACTGTGGATCGAAAACTTTCCCGAGCGCGGTCCGCTGCTGACAAAGAGCGGCATCATCGTTGGCATGGGCGAGACGGATGACGAAGTGATCGAGACGCTTCGCGACCTCCGCGCCCACGACGTCGACGTCGTCACGATCGGCCAGTACCTGCAGCCGACCGAGAAGCACCTGCCGCTCGAGCGCTGGGTCCCACTCGATTCTTTCCGGCGCTTCCGCGAGGCCGGCATGGAGCTCGGTTTCGGCAGCGTCTTCGCGGGCCCCCTCGTGCGCTCGTCCTATCGCGCCGAGGAGCAGCGACTCGCCGCCGAGGGCGGCAGCCGCGTCGTCGCCTACTAAGGCGAATGCGACAAAGGGGTCAGACCCTTTCGTCGCATCACAGCAGTTAGCGCTGTTGCTCCGAGATTGAGTGGGGCTGGGATGCGACGAAAGGGTCTGACCCCTTTGTCGCATCCGCCATCCAACGCGACGACGGGCGCAATCAAGTCAGGGGCCTGGCTGCGAGGGAGGACATGACAAGTGCGCACTTGTCATGTCCTCTTCCATTACGAGTGGACCTGGATGGTCGCGCTGGGGGGAGGACACCACATCCGCGCGGATGTGGTGTCCGGGCCTGATGTCCTAGCGAGCGATCAGGCCCGAATGCTCTGGCCGCACGGCGTGCACGGTGGCAGTGGGGGCAATTGCACGTGCTGCTGCGGCCACCTGCTCGGCTGCATCCGCAGCACACCAGATCAGCACCGAGGGTCCCGCACCCGAGAGCGTGACACCGAGCGCGCCGAGTTCGGCTGTGCGGCTACGCAGCGCGGTGAAGGTTGGCATCAGGGGTTCGCGCGCGTCTTGGTGAAGGCGGTCGGTGAGCGCGACGGAGAGATCCTCAAACGAGCCGGTATGCAACGCATGCACGAGTAGCGCAGCATGTTGGATGTTCCAGACGGCACTGCTGCGCGGGACGTCGGTCGAGAGTGCGGCACGAGCCTGCGAGGTCGCAACGCGCTCATCGGCAACGACTACGACGAGGCCAAGGGCGGCGGGTGGATCGATGCGACGGGCGACGGCAGGGTCGCCAGCCGCGATGGTGATGCCACCGAGCACGCTGGCGGCAACGTTATCGGGGTGGCCCTCGATGGCCGAGGCACGCAAGACCAGGCTGGCGTTGCTCAACTCGCGATCGCGCAAACGATCGGCAACCGCCAAGGCGGCCACGATTGCCGCAGCGGATGAGCCACAACCGGCCCCGAGGGGGATCTCGTTTTCGATCGTGATCGCGAGGTCGTCGCCGCGCTCATCAAGCTCGGCAAGCAGCGTCGAGACAACGAGGTTGCTGGCGTCCTGTGGCAGCGACGAGGCGCCTTCGCCGGCAAGCTGCACGGAGAGTGGCCCGGCGCGGCGCTCGGCGCTAACGCGCAGCCGAAAGGGCAACGCAATCGCGAGGCAGTCATAGCCAGGGCCAAGGTTCGCGGAGGACCCCGGCACGTCGATCATTACTTGGGTCGCAGGCACAGCCGAGAGCCTAGAGGATCAACCACAGATGACTGCATGGTCGAGCGAGCGGGG